>CAJXUU010000022.1 GCA_913061325.1 uncultured Saprospirales bacterium
CGAGATTTCTGCCTGTCTCGTGGGCTCGGAGATGTGTATAAGAGACAGATCATCATTACTTATGTCATGTAGTACCATGCAATAGTCGATATTAACGCTAGCATTATCTCTAAAATAAATTCCTTTATAATCAATAGTACAACCATAATCATTGGAGCACGTACCGTATGGTAAAACATATGATATACATCCTTGTTCCATACCATTACAAATATTTATATCCAAAATCAAGCCCTCAGAAACAAATACATCAAAATCAAGAATCGTAGCGAATGCTCTAAAATCAACCGTTTGGCCAGTCTGGATTAATTCAAATACATAAATATTCTGCACAGAACTTATAGCATCATTTAGGTCTGTTTCACAAATAGAATAATCTTCAGGAAGTTGAATTTGACCTTCAAAGTAATACTTGGAGTTACCTAATTCATCAGAAACAACACAGTGATACTTTGAAGTCCCGCAATGGCTATTAAAAAATTGTACAATGCCACAAGAATCAATTGGAGGAACCACTATTTCTTTTTCTACATTAAATTCTCCACATACCAAATGACATTTATAATAAGCTTCAACTTGATATGTTCCTTCGCTAGAAAAAACTCCTGTATTCCCAATTTGTCCATCTGACCACAAAACATCAGTATAATCAATAGGTAAGTCTATAGTTATATCATCTTGTCCATTAAGTATGGTGTACGCTTCTTGTAGCTCTATTTCTGGCACTTCGAATCGGTCATATAGATAAAGCACTTCTTCTTCGGTGATTGATCTACTCCAGAAATAGAAGTCATCAAGAGAACCTATTAACGCATGATCTTCAATACCTGGTCCAGTATTCGTGTCTATCGTTCCAAAAACTGCTGGGTCATCACTGTATGCAATATCCCACGTACCAGACCCGACATACTCAGTTTGCATTTTGCAACCATTAACGTATATAGAACCACTTCCGGGGCCATCCATAATAAAAACTATATGTGTCCACATATTAATCTCAATCTCTGCATTTTGAGAAACAATATTCATCCTATTATTTGAACCAGTATTTCCAATTCCATTTCCTACAAATAGAGATACATCCCCATTAATATTCCTGAAAGCTCCTACCCCGTGATAATCGTCCTGAACAAAATTTGAGCTAAAAATTGCATTGTCAAATTGGGCGTCAGATTCAAAAAACGCCCAAAGGCTAAATGAAAAAGGGTAATCAATTTTCAACTTTTCATTTGATGGTATGTAGACATTACTATTCTTATTAAAACTTAAAGCTTCATCATTTACTAAAAACCTGTCTACTGTCTTAACTGAATTTTCAATAACAGCATTCAATCCATTCGTAGATTGATCAACTCCATCACCACCAAAATCATGATAGAATATTATTTCATCCATAATATTTGAACCATCAAAAATCTGGTCACACTCAGGTGTGAAAACTTCTTCTATTATAATTTCAAATTCTGCACAAACCAAATGACAATTATAATAAGCTTCTACTTGGTATACTCCCTCTTCAGAGAATATTGCAGAATTACCAGTTTGTCCATCTGACCACACTATATCCGTAAATATTCCATTTAAAGTGACTTCGGTAAAACTCTCCTCTTGATTAATCGTAAGGCTTTCATCCGAGAAAATGATTGATGGTATATCTAGTCCATAATTTATAACTTGTTCCTGTAGGCCTATATTCATGTCGAAGTACCCTAAAAACTCAAGGTCTAGCTCAGAATACAATCCTCCATTTTCTAGATCGGTAATCTGCCCCAATTTGTTATTATGACTTTGAGCAACAATTACTCTATCTTTTTGTGGGCTAAATTTTAAATCTCCAACTTGATAGTGACCAGACCGCTCATACAATGTATTAATAGTGCCGTCATTCATAGAATATGAATAAACTCCGCTGCCCGCGTATATATCCGTGTAGTAAAGAAATTGGTCTGAAATTGACCATTCTATACCATAGATTTGACCATTCGAAATTATCCTCTGATTCGATACTTTTCCAGTATTGATATTAAAATCATAGGTAGAAAGTCTTGATGTACTCGAAAACGTTGAACTCCAAGCCAATTTAGTTTTATTGTGATTTACTTTGATCTTTCCTATTTGACCATCAAAACTATTATCTATTTCACTAATTATAGGAGTATTGGAAATACCATTTTCGTCTATCTTAAATGCTAAGAGTTTTCTTTTGAATAGTTCCGTAGCAAATAGCCAATAATTGTTTCTATCAATCTCAACAATGTGCAACCTTTCAGAAAAATCTCCTTCAATTGATACATTTTTCTCATGCTCAAGAATGGACATTTCGTTATTTTCGTCGCAAATATTTAAGATAGAGTATTTAAGATCACCTTCTGTTTCAGGGTTAATATGATCCTGAGTATACAGTATATAATATTCTGTTTCCGAACCGGGCTTCTGAAGTACAATTGGAGTTTGAGCTGTATTTCCAGTTTCACTTCCGTGCAGATTACCGCCATTTGTAATAATGTCCCAGTCACTATTATAAATAGCAGTAGCTGTAGCTGTGAAAAGTATATCACCTTCCGAGCCCATTACAACTGCAGTGCCTTCTAATTGAGGATTAATATTTTCAGCAAAGTCTGAAACCGTAATCTCAGAGTCAAAATAAATGACATTATTGTTTGACAGTAGCCATTTATTGCTTTCTATCTGACCATATGATAATATCATAGCCAATAGTAATAAAAATAAAGTGATAGCGTATTTCATGATCATTGGTATAAGTGATTGAGTAATTGTTCACCTAAACTACGATATCTTCCTTCAAAAAACGATGAATTGTGATATAAAAAGACAAACTCCCCATTATACTTCCGGACTTCTGATTTTAAAATATCTACTTTATTTTTTGCTTCTACCAACGATAATTTTTCGTATCCAACCAACGAACCTTCCATTACAATCAAAGGTCTTTCCCATAACTTGAGTTGTTTTCTTTGCTCTATATCGAATACTGGAAAGGGGTAACATACTCCACATCTAAACCCTGAACAATCAGCATAACTCATTGTGCTATCCCATTCCATATTACATTCATCCCATATCTGCCATGTCCTAGGAGTAGAAAATCTAAGATAGTGCTGTCTTCCAAATATTACTTTCTCACCTACTGCCACTTCTAATTCATTTTTCTCTTTTTTGAATAACTCAATATCATTATAAGCATTATATGAAGGATGAAACCCTATATGGTGGCCTCGATCTTTTATATTTTGATATAGGTCCTTAATTTTAGGCTCAGCAACATCATATCGTCCATCGTGTTTATTCTTTCCTTTTGGCAAAAAGAAAAAATAGGATTTCACGTTTGCTTTTTCTGATAAGTCCATAAAAAGATCATGTGTATCCCATGGATCAATTCCTGAAATTGCATATTTACAGAAATCGAATAACCCTTGAATATCTAGTCTTTTGATATATCCTCCAAAAAGTCTAATGTTTTGATGCCAGGAAGAAAATAGATAGGGTCTGTCCACATCATGGGTTGGCATAAGCAGATATGCTCTTTCTTTTCGTTTTTGATCACATCCAATACCCACTAATAAGGCCCATAAAAATTCAATATATTCATTTATGATAGGTCTGTCTAAAAATGCAAACTTATAAGCAATCGATGATTTTGCAGGAAATCGATTGTGGGCATCTCGTTCTGGACTTACATATTCTTCCCAACGGGAAAGCATAAAAAAAGTTGAAGCTAAAATATCGATTGAGTAGCTTTTAGAATCATTCACATTAATCGAACCCTCGAATAATGAAATTAAATTTGTTTTACAATTATCAATTAAAACATCTTTATGAGCTATTTCTGTAGGTATATTTTCATTTGATAAGATGCTTTCTTTTTCAAAAAAAGAGCTTTTAAATATAATTTCACCTACACTACAATTAACAACTACACTCTTTACTTCTGAGTTGATATTTACATGGTAGTCCAATCCCAAAAACGTACCTAATAATACATCTACAGTGTACCTTATTTCGGAGGAATTAACAACTGGAATTAATACTTCAATCACTATAGACCCAACACGGTAAATTTGTTGAAAAAGGATTTAATATTCTCTCGTAATACTTGATTAGATAATACTTCCATTCCAGGCAAGCCCATAGGTTCAAACCGTTGATCAACCATCTTACGTTGTGGGTTGACGTGTCGGTATTCTGTTTTAGGATTAATATCTTTTATTATTTCTACCAATTTCATTATAGAAATACTATGGTCACAGAGATGATAAAGCTTATCTCTATTATTCTCATTAATGATTTGCGCAAGTTGAATTGTGAGTCTATCAATAGAAATGAATCCTCTAGATTCCTCACCATCACCATGGATTATAAGTGTCTGTCCAAATATAGAACGATAAACGAAATTATTAACAACAGTATCTAATCTAATGCTTGGATTATATCCATAAGTATTACTGGACCTTACAATTGAATAATCTATTTTTCCATCAAGCATTTTCAACTGCCTTTCTCCAGCAAGCTTCGAAATAGCATAATCTGAGGAAGGATTTGGAGATGATAAGGATGACAAAACTTCAGAGCTGTGTCCATATACAGAAAGTGAGGACATATAGATAAATCGGGAAATTTTACATTTTAATGCTGCTTTTACAACATTGGCTGTACCCCAGTTATTCACATAATCATACATATGGAAATCATCTAAGCCATAGGGAGAATTTGCTTTTGCAGCCAGATGATAAATAATATCTACTCCTTCTGAAACCTCTATTAATTTTCTTTCATTTAATATATCTCCTTCAATGAATTTTACTCTTTTACCTTTCAATCTTTTATGGAAAAGGATACCTAGGTTTTTCCTATACATATTGTCATAGATCAATACCTCATTGTCATTATCCTTCAATAGGTTTTTAATAAGATCATAACCAATATATCCCAATCCACCAGTAACTAAAATTCTTGCCACTAATTAATTTTTGATTACACCCAAATGCAAGCCGCACTCAGTTTTATTCATCCCAATCCATCTGCCAGATCTATCATCGTAGATAGGTTTACTTGTGCAAGGACTGCACCCAACACTTTGGTACCCTTCTTCCTCCAAAGGGTGAGCCGGTAAACTATGCATCTTGATATAAGTATTGATCATCTCGTAATCCCAATTAAGCATAGCGTGAAACCTTGTAACACCTTTCTTTCCCTTAGCTATCATATCAAAATTTTCTCTCACTTTAGATTGATCTTTGCGAACTCCAGTTACCCAAACATCATACTGCTCACAAACCCTTTCAATTGGGTCAACTTTATTAAGCTGGCAACAAAGATCGGGATCTGAAGTAAACAAAAATCTATTCTCTTTGGTAATCAAATCAATCTTAGGAATATTCGACGAAACTACGTTCAGCTCAATATCTAAGGCGTTAGAAATTTTTTCACAAAATACAATTGTCTCTGGAAAATGAAAGCCTGTATCAACAAAATAAACTGGAATGCTACGATCTATCTTAGAAAAGATATGCAACATAGGAATACTATGTGATTGAAAAGAAGAGCTTAAAAAAATAGATTTTCCATTTTGTTTGAAGTCCTGGATGCAAGATTCAATCAAGGATATTTCAACATCAATTTTTTCTTCAATTCCTACCATTTATTTAAGCTGAAAAACATTGAATTGGGCATATGAAACTATCTGGGAATCAAGCAATTTATAGCCAGCATTTAAGTAGACATCATAATATTTTTGAGTTGATATTCTCCCATCTCCTAGTTCCCATAAATGAGATTTATTTTTAATCTTCGCTTTACCCCAGAATGGCCATCTAATATCCAAGTCAAAATTTCCAAGCTTAGCTAAATACACATTTCCTCGAAAAACTATTTTTTTACTCATTTTATTATAAGGTACTGAAACATATAAGTATTCAATATTAGACCTAGAAACATTTTGGATCGTCTTTTCAAACGTTTCAAAAGGCATATGCTCAAAGACCTGAAAAGCTAAAAATCCATTAAATGATTTCTCTGGCTTCCAATTAGTAGCATCACAAACAACATCTGGATTTTTGTCAGCATCAATATCAATTGTTTGGATATTATACCCCCTAGATTTAAGGTAATTTGAACAAAAACCACTTCCTACGCCTAGCTCAACTAAAAAATCATCCTTTTTGATATGAGACTCCATTATCTTTTGCTGCATCCAATAAAAATTCCAAAGCATTCGTGACTCAAGCTTATTTATCCACGAAGCATCAAAATATGGTTTCTTTTTTTCCACCGTAATTATTTTTCTATTAACTCTCTAAGAATAGTGCAGTGATGTACCAGTTCTTAGGGTTAATACTTTTTTTAGTAATATCAAGACTGTCCAAAACAACTCCATAAAAGTCATGTGCCTCCTTGCCTTTATTCTGTTGATTTTCAATCCACTGTTTAGAAACTTTTCTTTTGCTTCCAAAACCTGCAAACGCTTTCTCTAGTAATTCATTCCCAAAAACTGTTCTGCATATGATCCCTTTGTTGCTCATTCTCTTTGATTCAGTAATAAGAGATCTAAAGATTTGGATTAAATGAAAATTATCATTCTTATCCACGATTACATCCAGAATAGACAATAAATCCTCTTTGTTCTTATTGAAAACGATGTATCCAATAACCTCTTTATCTTTATACAAAAAAAGATATTTATAATCATGATACGGATTTTCATCAATTCTCCATCTCATATAATTTTGAGTCCGGGCAATCGTTATTCCAAAATTCTCTTTATTAGAATTCCACAATTTTTCAATTTGCTCTAGTGTAGAATCTCCACTATCGACAATCTTATAGCTGTATCCATTTGCATGTGCAGTTGGCATATTACTCATCCTTACAAATTCAAAAACTCCAACTAATGATTTAATAGTCGTTAATGCGAATTTCTTTAGGGGGCTCGAATTTGTGGTATCTTTTTTAGCATTACTTCTATGATAAGCAATACAGTCTTTTAGATTATGAAAATAGTAATATCGTGTCCATAAATCTAACGGATAATACCCCAATTTCCTACGAACTCTTCCTGGAGCTCCTTTTCCTGTTGTTGTGAAGAAGGCTTGAAATCTACTTTTAGCCTCTTCAAAATACTTTTTTTCATGAGGAAAATAAACCCTCTTTCCACGTAAATCAGGATGGCTCATACAGTTCTCTGTTTTACCAGCTATACAACTCTTACCGTAGTAACTAAGTGGTATCGGAATTAGCGAGTACTGACAAACCAATTGATCTTCAGGTGGTCTAGTAGAATCAAACATTAACCAAGAAGATCCAATACCATCCCACGTCTTTAACCATTCCCAGGAGTATTGGGCATCTGTTCTATTAACTCCTTTTATTAGGCGATACAAGTTATTAATTTGACTTGAATCTTCATTTTTAAATTTTCTCGAGTAAAAATTATTCACCTATTTTTTATTAATTTTATAAAACTTAGCTGGAGTCCCTATCCATATTTCATTATCCGGAATATTCTTTGTTACAAACGACATAGACCCCACTACACTATCATTTCCCACGACAATCCCATGATGTAGAACTGCATTCGTACCTATGAAGCAGTTAGTTCCAATATGAGCTCCACCAATTTGATTTTTTCCTGAATCTAGATTATTAGTCATTACTCTAGGGCTTAAATACGACCCCGCACCTATTTTGCAACCTCTTGCAATTATTGTATCATATCTCAAGGTTACATTATCCTCAATAATACATTCACCTGAAGTAGATACTCGTGAATCGATGTAACAAGATTTACCAATTTTTGTATTTTTCCGTAGTTCTACATAATTTTTTATGATAGTATTATCTCCTATCTCCACACCTTCTTCAATTACCACATAGGCTCCTATCTCAACATTACTTCCAATTTTAGCATCTTTTGAAATCATAATAATTTTTTTAATTAAATAAAGGATTCAATAAAAGGCAGAGTCAACAACCTTGCTACATAAAATAACCCAAAAACTAGTCCAATAACCAGTGTTGAATTCAACATGCTTTTAAAGCATGGAATTTCCTGAGCTTTGAAAATTAAAACATTACTCACTAAATATCCTATTATATTACCAAAAGCAAAAAATACAACAGCATATATAAGGTTCCCTGTCATAATGCCTGTAAATATCCCTAGCAATCTACATAGAGCAAGAACAATATTTAGGTAAATGCCATACTCCTCTTTTCTAACTGATCTTATTACGGTGCTAAATGGGCTGCTTACTATCTTAAAAATATAAAACATTGACAAGACTCTCGCGATTCGACCAGCCAAATTCCATTCGGAACCAAAAACTACATTAAATATTATATCTCCAAATCCAAAAATAAATCCAAATGCCAAGCTTCCTAAAAAGGTCATCTTCATAAAAGATGATTTACTGAACTCCTGGAGCATTTTTTTATCCTTGTTATATAACTCAGTTGCTTTCTGAAAATATACTGTAGATATACTTCCACCAATCACTTTATATGGGACATTAAGAATAGCCGTTGCAAATCCAAATGCTCCTGCAGCTTTCAAGTCAAAAGTAGCTGCAAAAAGATAAAGTGGGAGATCTCCTGAAAGCCTATTGATAAAGTTTCCCGATAGAATGAATTTTGGATACTTCACATATTCACCAAGCTTCTTCTTCATTAGTGAATTTGGTATACCAAAAGCCTGCACCATTACGGGCAACATTGACCTTTTACTAAGTGATATGAGTGTCAATATATCCGAAAGTATTTTCGAAAATATAAGACTTGGGAATATTGCTCCATAACTCAACCCAAACCCAATTTGACTACCTCGATCGGCCACTCCTGTAACAACAGATGAAAATGAATTTGTCTTAAATTCCTTTCTTCTCACATTCCAATTCTGAAAAGAGACCACCAACGATGACAAGAATAATCCGAGTGGTAATAAATACGCAAAATGACCTAGTTCCTCAGCACTAATCCAATTTAGAAATGTGCTTCTAGCAATTAATAAAAAGAAAAAAAATATCAAACTTCCAAAGAAAGAAGATATTAAACAAAATTTAAGGAGTGCAAGAAAATCTTCTTCTCGTTTAGGCACAACAAATGCCATATTATACATCCCGTTTATTATTAATCCTCCAATTGAAATCACACTAAGATAAATATAATATATACCAAACTCCTCCTTTGTATACATTCTAGAAACAATTGGAGCGAGTCCTAGACCGATAACAACATTCACCACAGCTCCCCCAGACATGATCAAGGAATTTCTCCTAAAAGAACCCGACTTGCCTGTCAAGTTTTTTAGGATATCAAGCATTGATTTTATCTATAATATATAATTGGATATATGGATTTTCTAAGCTTTGCATTCTTCATTCTGATATTAAGATATATACTCTATCTTAACCTACCCTTTATAATTTTCACTACTCCTAACTTCCTAATAATTCCAAGGGCATTCTTGTACAAAAATCTTTCATTCTTAAAATCAAAATGACTTTGTATCGGCATATCTAAAATAGCGTTAAATTCTTCTTTTGAAACACCCAACTTTCTAGCAACATAGGCCTTATCCATTTCTAATTCATGTGGATCATATAATGGTATATCTATTTCAGCCAATGCTTCGTCACGCGTTATCTCACCAGACATTATCATTGATGAAAGATGGGCTCTGCGTTTATCGAAACCATATTTTTTTGGCAACCAAAAATTTTGATAAAATTTAGTCCAATTGGATTCACAGTGTTTACCACCATAGTCTCTCCAATTCAACTCTTTAATTATTAATTCTTTTGCAGCTTCTTTTTTGAAGTCTATGAAATTGAGTGGACGTCGAGATTTTAATCCATATATAAATGGAAAATAAACGAATGTTTTCCAAAAACCAGCAATAGGGTATGTTTTAAGTTTTACTTTTCCATACTTCTTATGGATCGCCTTTAAATTTCTTGAGTCGGCAGCTCTATAAACCCATGATGTAGGTAAAATGCCTTCTGTAGCATGGTTTCCTCCTGATAGGAAGTACTTAATACCGTGCTTTTTTGCAGTGTATTGTAATGACGCTTTAAAGACATGATCTTGAGGTACATCTTGATTAATCACTCCAGATTTCAAATAGGCTAGCTGTAAGTCTTGAATCTCTTTCCAATTTACGACGTAGGTAAATAGATCGATATCCAAAATCTTTACAATGTTTTCAATATTCATAACCGCAAGTTCTGAATTCCATCCAGCATCAACATGCACCGCTAGCATTCTCAAATTGTATTCCTTCTTAAGAAAATAGGCAAGATAACTACTATCTACTCCTCCGCTCAGGCCTATGATTACATCATATTCTAAATGCTTACTTTCTGATTTTATTTTATTGATTAACGAATCCAATTTTGGTTTACCCTCTGGACCAGGAAACCAAGTCTCCCCGACTTCTTTGTTAAATAAGTCTACATGATTACAAACACCGTTTTCATCAAATGTTATTTCTGGATCGCTCGTATCCATTATCGTTTTAGTACAAACTTGATATTCTCGTTTTGCCATTCTTAAGAATTTAATTTGGCCAGTTCTTCTTGGGTAGGATACGTGATTAATACAGCTTTGTGTTTCCCATGAAATACAAAAAAGCTCCCAGCTGATGCAGCCGATGCCCCTGCTTCTATACCTTCTTCTAGGTGGCTAAAATTACCAACTCCTCCGAGCACAACAAGAGGAACGGTACATACCTTAGAGACTTTCTCTATTAAATTGAGATCATACCCTTTCATCGTACCATCAAGATCAACTGACTGAAGTATAATTTCTCCACATCCAGCGTTTTGCAAAGCTTCTATGTGACGAACTATATCAATTTTTAGCGATTTACCTGATTGATGACTATAGACCATTTGCTTTCCTAACCAATTGGACTTAATATCAACGCATGCTACGATGCTCTGACTTCCTATTTCTTTTGCTGCGTCCTTTACAAGGTTTAGATCATTTTGGATAGAAGCATTCAGTACAACCTTTTCGACTCCTCCCTTTATTAACTGTTTTATTTCTTTTACTGTTGTAATACCTCCGCCATAAGAGAAAGGCATAAATGCCTCACCACACATATGGCTTATAAACTCAATATCAGGTTTTCTACCCTCTATAGATGCCGTGATATCTAATACCACGATCTCATCTACTCCTTTATCATTGAATACCTTGATTGCATTGACTGGGTCTCCAACATAAGTTGGGGACTTAAACTTCTCCGTCTTTACCAATTGGTTATCCTCCAATAATAGTGTAGGAATTACTCTTGGTCTAAACATTATATGTTACTAAAGTTTTTCAAAAGTTGCATACCATAATTATGACTTTTTTCAGGGTGAAACTGAACTCCAAAAATATTTTCTTTTTGTACAGCCGCACAAAAGTTATAGCCATATTCAGCTGATAAAATACTATATTGATTTATTTGAGAATGATAAGAGTGGACAAAATAGAATCGATCGTATTCAGTTACCTTTTCCGGATACAATGGGTTTTCTTTTTCAATGTTCACATATGACCAATTCATATGAGGAACTCTAAGATTTTCTTCTAGTTCAAAATCAAATTTCACTACTTTTCCTGGTATGTAACCTAATCCTCGAATATCTCCTTCCTCACTTCCTTCATAAAGCATTTGATGTCCTACGCAAATACCAAGTAGAGGTAGCTTTTTTTCAAACACTAAAGATTCCATTGGAGATCTAAGTCCACTTTTCTCAAACTCTGACATACAATGTTCGAAATGACCTACACCTGGTAATATTAAATGAGTACAATCGAAATTATCATCAATAGTACTAACCAACTCATTGCGAACACCTATTTTATTGAGCATGTTTTGAACAGACAAAAGATTGCCTACCCCATAATCTAGAACTCCAACCTTCATTCTGTTAATGCGTCATTGTTTTGATCAATCCTTGAAATTTCTCATCGTTAACCTCTTTTGAAAGAGTTGTCGCTTTAATATTACTATTTGATTTATACTCAAAAATTTCGGCTTTTGATTTTGAAAGTATTCTTTCTGCCAGGTCTCTAGGTTCAAACGTATCCGATACTATTCCTAAATTATTCTTTTCGAGCACATTTTTCATTTCTACAGAAGGTCCTATTGCTATGCAAAGTCTAGACTGAACAAATTCAAAGAATTTGTTTGGCAAAGCATGCTCATAGTTAAAATTCACTGGCATTAAAAGAAATAATCCGATATCAAAATTGTTACAAAAAGGTATTATCTCATCAAATGGAACCGCAGGCACAAATGAGATGTTCTCAAACTTACTAGCTCTTGTTTTCAACTCTTCCCAATAAATATCATCGTTTCCATGCACAAGCATTAAAGTAAGCTCATACTTATCTTGAGGAAGGAACTCCATGACATCTATCATCTTTTCAATATTCCTACTCCTAAACGCTACACCATGGGTTATTATCTTAATCTTACCCCCAATTTTTTGTGGCTCTAAATCATGGTATTTTGCCGCATTGGTTATTACAGTAGGGCGTTCTATCTTGAATATTTTATGGTATTCATCAGCAATAGATTCACAAACGGTAGTTGTCTTATCAGCTTTTGGCAAATATTTCTGACACAAATACATAGCATAAGGACGATGTACTAAATTCCAAATAACTTGGTCTTCAAATTGACGAGGTAAGTACTCATGTAAGTCTATAAATAACTTTGCATGTCCACTTTGTTTTTCTATTATTTTTAGTGCAAGAGGAGTTGTAATAATATCATGGGCAATAACTATATCATAATCCTCATTCAACACCTCGTTATCTAATTGAAATGCCTGCCAATATATTTTTTCCCATTGCCTCGTAATGGTCAAGAAGGCCGCACTCAACTTATTCCCGAGTCCTTTTATTCTGCTATGGTTGAGATTAAAATGACCTGCAACTTTCTGCTTAGATGGCTCAAGAGAATATGTATAAATCTCACAACCAAGTGTATTCAAATTTTCTATTTGTCTGTTAGGTCTGGGATCTTTTCGCAAATCCGTCTTCGAAATTATAAGAACTTTTGTCATTACCTTTTAAATGGATGTTTACTTTGTTCCAACTTACAAAAAGGATGATAATCTCCTTTCAAACCAATAGGTTCAGCATGACGAATATCGAATACAGTTTGAATTGCTTTTCGTGATTCTTCTATACGGAATCCACCACCACTTAATATATCTTTATAACTATCAGTATGGAGTTCGGTGAACCCACCGCTGAATTCAATTTCTTCTCCATCAATGGTCATGGATCTGTATGTTCTAAGCCCTCTTTCCTTTACTTCTTGTGGCAACGTATCATAATTTATACTCAAAAACCATCTTACTCTCGCTCTGTCAAATTCTAAATATCCAGCCGCTCTATCATGCGTATGCACATTGACAACATTCTTCTTTACATCTCCAAATATCCAACCCAACATATCAAAGAAGTGGACCCCAATATTTGTAGCAATTCCTCCTGATTTCTCACTATCCCCTTTCCAAGAAGTATAATACCAAGAACCTCTAGATGTCTGATATGTGAGATCAAAATCATAGATCTTGTCTTTTGGTCCTTCATCAACCATTTTCTTCACTTTTTTTATAGCGTCATGAAGTCTTAGTTGAAGTATATTGTATACATTATTTCCAGTCTCTTTTTCTATTTCTTGAAGTGCATCAATATTCCATGGGTTAAGAACTATTGGTTTCTCACAAATCACATCAGTGCCATATCTAAGGCCAAACCTGATGTGAGCATCATGAAGATAATTTGGACTACAGATACTAACATAGTCTAGATTTTGTTCTGAACTTCTTTTTATCTTCTCTAGGTGTCTATCGAATCTTTCGAATTCAGTAAAAAATGCAGCCTCAGGAAAATAACTATCTATTATCCCAACCGAATCATTTTTATCCATTGCAGCTATCAAGTTATTATCAGTATCCTTGATCGCTCTCATGTGCCGAGGAGCTATGTATCCTGCCGCTCCTATTAATGCAAAATTTTTCATCTTTTTCTTATCTTAATATTAATCTTATCACCTCAAATGCCTCCGCGAATTCTTCTCTAATCCTAGTACCTCTAGTTATTGCCATTGATTTTATAAATTCTGGGTTAGAGTATGCTCTTCCTTTCTGAGATTCATACTTTCCAATTGCCTTTATTTTATTTCGCAAGTCGTCCGAGTCTATTGTTATTATACCATCTGACGGCAACTGGAGATTATTCCATGGCAATTCATAACCTAGTATGGTTTTAGATTTAAATGCTCTTATTGCTTCATTCGTTAAGGTACTGTGATCTTGGTGTATATCCATTGTTGAAGGAGTAAAAACAACATCTGGGTTGTATTCTTGGCCTATTCGGACCAAATCTTCAAGTATCCGCTGACGTTCTTTTCCAAAATACCTTACTTTATAATCTAGCAATTCTACGTTTTTAGATTTTATTCCCAGAACAGCTGTTGCATTCATCATTTCTCGACCGAGAACATCAAAGTCATACCCTGAAGGAACGGACTCTTTACAGTCCGAAAAAGCTATATATTTGACTTCACAGCCTTCACGTATCAATCTACTAATCGTTCCCCCACAACCAAATTCTCCATCATCCGTATGTGGAGCAAGAATAAGAGCTTTTTTAAATGGTAGTTTCATTTTATTAAGTATTTTTCTTTGATACTTTATTATCTATAAATAGATACTCGTCTTTTGTTTCTGGGCAAATTGCTATTCCATTGGAATCAAAATTTAATCTGTGCCCATATTCACTTACCCATCCTATTTGTTTTGATGGGTTACCTACAACAAGTGCATATGGTTTTATTTCTTTAGTCACTACTGCTCCTGCACCTATGAATGCATATTCTCCAATATCATTACCACAGACAATGGTTGCATTTGCTCCTATAGAAGCTCCTTTTTTTACTACTGTTTTTAAGTATTGGCCTCTTCTTATCACTGCAGATCTAGGGTTGATAACATTTGTAAAAACCATACTAGGTCCAAGGAATACATCATCTTCGCATATTACTCCAGTATATATTGACACATTGTTTTGAACTTTGACATTATTTCCAATAATTACATCGGGCGAGACAACAACATTTTGACCAATATTGCATTTCTTTCCTATCGTACAGTTAGGCATAATGTGAGAGAAGTGCCATATTTTTGTCCCTTCTCCTATTTGACAGCCATTGTCAATAACAGCTGTTTCGTGTGCAAAATATTTCAAATTATAGTTTTATAAATTGTTTTGAACCAGTCACCCTTTTGCTAATCTTAGACGTAACTTTTATTATATATTCTCCAGCAACCAGCTCTTTAATATCTATTTGATTTATTCCTCCACTCGTAGATAATTCTTTTATCAAAATTCCACCTATAGTGTAGATCTTTATATCTCCTTCGTATACCTTGTCTAATTCGACATTTATCGTGTTTGCAGCTGGAACTGGATAGACATTAAAATTTATGATCCTATCGAATTCTGTACTTGAAATAATATTATAGCATACTTCCATACTTGGTCGCAACTCAGGATCAATATTATCACTAGATCCAAAAATCAGCCTACCATATGGAGCCTCATCTGTTTGCTTAATCATAAACCCAAAACTATTGTTCTTGTCATTCAGATAATCAATTACCATATTTTTCATATCCAGAGTATAATCTAGAATTTCCAGTTCAGTCTCTTCAAGGATTATCATGTTTTGGTTAGTTACGCTTGGTTGATTGTTCCAAGTCACTTCATCTTCTTCCCAAAATTCTGTGACTCGTCTTAATTCTGCTTGATTATTTCCTCCATCATAAGCCGCATGAGTCCCATTAGACATAGAATTATATGAGAATAGATTCAGTTTTGCTGTAACTATTTCTATATTTTCAGGGAGACTATTTAATTCAAAATCAATAATTCCTCTTGCTGAAACTAGTTGACTATTATTTGTACCTGTCTGTGCATTAAAGTCTGGGTGTAAAGAACGGTTTACATCTGGGTCTAAACTTCTAAGAAATGTGTCTTTACCATCTTCTGCATTTGGTGTAAATCTTACACATTCATCAGATTTTGGGTTTTCCAAATAAACAACTTTAAGTTCTGGCCATAATTCAGCGTTATCATTATCACTTGATGCAAAACACATAGTTCTATAAGGATTCTCCATAATCTGCTGTAGAAGAAATCCATGGCTACCATTAGGATCGTTGACCATATCTTGAACCAAGGCAGATACATCAACATCTAAGTAGTCTTGAATATCCGCTGTACTACTTGGATAATATACTCTATTTAAATTGGTAATACTTGGCTGATTTGTCCAATTAACCTGAGTTTCTAGCCATTCTTCTGTTACCCTGTAAAGAAAACAATCATTCTTTCCATCTGTCAATCTGTGTGTTCCAACCCATGGAGAATCATAAGAGAATAGAGACAAAGAAGCACTAATTATATTTGCATTTTCTGGAATTTCAGAAAGGTCGAAATCAATAATACCCCTATTAGTAACCTGTATACCACCATTAGTACCACTCATTGCTACAAAATCTGGATGCTCAGATAAATTCATTGTAGGGTTTAGTCCGCCAATAAATGCATCCTTTCCAACTTCTCCATTTGGTTTCAAAATAATAGTAGTTTGTGCTAAAGCTAGTTCTGCTATGAACATTATACATAGTAGGGTTAATAGGTTTCTCACGACAAGTATTTTGGTTTATTGTTAAAAAATTAATTAAAAAATGCTGTTATAGTTTCACTTACATATCTCACCTCCTCAACACTCATTTCAGTATGTATTGGCAAACTGATTACCTCTTTACACAATTGTTCTGTTACAGGTAAAAAGTCTACTTCAGTATATGATCTAAATGCTTCTTGTTTGTACAATGGAATTGGATAATATATCATCGAAGGAATTCCTTTTTCAGATAGATAAGATTTCAATTCATCACGTCTTCCGTCTTTTACTCTTAGTGTATATTGGTGAAAAACATGAGTAGAATAAGACATTCTCTTTGGGATTTGTAGTTGATCAACATTAATAAATGCTAGGTCATACCTATCAGCAACTTCTTGTCTAGCACTACAGTAATCATCAAGATGTTTCAATTTCACATCCAATATAGCTGCTTGAATACTATCCAGTCTAGAATTGCACCCGATAATATCGTGGACATATTTTTTTCCTTGTCCGTGATTGGCTACCCTTCTCATTTTTTCACCAAGTGCAAGATCATTTGTATAGAGTGCTCCTCCATCTCCATATGCTCCAAGATTTTTAGATGGGTAAAAAGATGTTGATCCGATATGTGCTATTGTTCCTGATTTCATTCTCGTCCCATCTTTGAATATGTAGTCACTACCAATTGCCTGTGCATTATCCTCTATAACATAAAATTCATGTTGGTCCGCAAGATTCATTATGCCTTCTAGTTCTGCATTTTGTCCATATAGATTAACCGGCACTACACATTTTGTTTTTGGCGTTAGAGCTGCCAAGACTATCTCAGGTGTAATATTAAAACTATCAGGATCTACATCTACCATTACTGGAGTTAACCCTAAAAGTGCAATCACTTCAGCTGTTGCTACATATGTAAATGCAGGAACTATGACTTCATCACCTGGTTTGAGATCAAGTGCCATCATCGCAATTTGCAATGCATCTGTACCATTAGCACAAGGGATCACTACTTCAGCATTGAGATACTGCTCTAATGATTCTTTGAATTTCTTTACCGCTGGTCCATTGATGAATGCAGCGCTATCTATTACTTCTTGGATGCCCTGATCGACTTCCATTTTTATTTTTTGGTATTGGGACTTGACGTCCACCATTTGAATCTTCATAGAAGCTATTTTATGAATAACTTTGATACCATTTGATCTTATTTTTGCCCTTAGCGGCTATAACAACACCAAAATACTTTTCATTTCCTACAACCCATTTTCTTTTCAATATGAGTTGATGAATTATTGCCCACCAAAACAATTTACCTTGTCTATAAAACTTAGCATTGAAGCCATATTCCTCCATAAGGTTTTTTATTTCTATATGGTCAACCTTATCATCTTCGACGCCTAAATTATCAGATCTCCCTGCTATAACTGTGATTGTAAGGTTTTGGGCTGAACTAAGAATATTTTTCATTCCAGCTATCGTTTTATATTCCGCTCCGTTATTGGTTATATTGATATGATTAATAGATTGAATATCTATGTCATTTTCTTCTAGAATATTGTCTAGTGTGTCCAATTCAATCTCTAATTGCTGATTAGATCTCTTTTTATAAACTCCATTGTCTAAATTATCAACAATATTGTGTGAATCCCGCTCCGTAATTAATAGCTGTGAAACATTCTTTTTATCGTATGTTCCGCATTGTATTAGTTTAATAGTTGGGAAGGTGTCATCTATTACTTGTTTTATCTTTTTGTGATTAGCTGGAGTAGGATCAATAGCTATTATATTGCCTCCTTTTCCAACTTTTTTGGCCATAACGATCAAGTCGGAAGTTAATCTCTGTGAACTCAGATCGAACCCAA
The DNA here is from genome assembly GCA_913061325.1 of uncultured Saprospirales bacterium. GTDB lineage: Bacteria > Bacteroidota > Bacteroidia > Chitinophagales > Saprospiraceae > CAJXUU01. The sequence goes on from CAJXUU010000022.1 coordinate 18,586, forward strand.
CCTGGACAGATGTGCCGTCCTTTTTCAAATAAGGAAACTTTAATATTCCATCAATATAGTTTCTTACTTTAACAAAAAAAGAAGTTTTCATATTTCTGAGTTATTTATTATACATCTTATCATAATACTCCTGATACTCCCCACTCGTCACATTGTCAAGCCACTCCTTATTCTCCAAGTACCAATCTACCGTCTCAGCCAATCCCTGTTCGAAAGTGTAATCTGGAGTCCAACCCAACTCATTCTCAATTTTACTGGCATCAATAGCATATCTTAAATCATGCCCAGCTCGATCGGTTACATATGTGATAAGCTTTTGAGAACTACCTACCTCTCTTCCTAACTTTTCATCTACTGTATCACACATGAATCTAATGAGATCAATATTGGTCCATTCGTTGTGTCCTCCTATGTTGTATGTTTCTCCAGCTTGACCATTATGTAAAATTGTATCTATAGCTCTTGCGTGATCTTTGACATGGAGCCAATCTCTTACGTTTTCTCCTTTGCCATATACTGGCAAAGGTTTATTATTCACAATGTTATTGATGAAAAGAGGAATCAGTTTTTCCGGAAAATGATTTGGTCCATAATTATTACTACAGTTACTAATAACTGTGGGCATATGATATGTGTGCCAAAATGATCTCACCAAATGATCACTTCCTGCTTTTGAGGCAGAATATGGGCTTCTTGGATCATAAGCAGTTGTTTCAGTGAACATTTCTGTTCCCATTTCTAAAGAACCATATACTTCGTCTGTACTTATGTGATAGAAAAGCTTTCCGTCATAGTCTCCATTCCATGCTTGCCTTGCACAGTTCAACAGATTGGCTGTTCCAATTAGATTGGTTCTCACAAAAATTAATGGATCCGTTATTGATCTATCAACATGTGACTCCGCAGCCAGATGAATCACATGGTTTATTTTATATTTTTTAAATAGACCAGTTACAAAAGTCTCATCTGTAATACATCCTTTCTCGAAGTTATAGTTAGGTTTATCTTCTATATCTCTTAGATTCTCCAGATTCCCTGCGTAGGTCAATTTATCTAGATTGACAATTGTATAATTAGGATATTGATTGACTAATCTGCGCACTACATGGGATCCTATGAATCCTGCGCCGCCTGTAACTAAAATATTTTTTGACATAAATTTTCAATTTTAATCTTTGATACAAAACAGTATTCTATAAAATACGCCAATTATATGCAATAGTCCATTAATACTAGTTCGATTTTCAAATGATTAACAAAAAGATCATATTACCATCCCTGCAGCAACCGTATTATTCGTCCCTTCATCAATAATAATTACACTTCCTGTAACTCTATTTGTTCGGTATGCATCCGTAAATAAAGGCTTTGTGGTTCTGATTTGAATTCTACCTATATCATTCATCTTGATCTCTTTATCTTCTTGATCCCGACTAAGTGTATTGATATCCAGTTTATATCTGACTTCTTTGATGATACACCTCACGTCCTGAGTCGTATGCTTTAATGCATATTTACCACGAGGCATCAATGGCTTTTTATCATCAAACCAACAGATCATCAGGTCAATATCTTGACCAACTTCAGGCTGATTATTTTCTCTTACTATCATATCGCCTCTGCTGATATCTATATCATCTTTGAGAAGAAGTGTTACAGATTGTGGAGGGTAGGCTAATTCTTGGTCACCTGAAGCTCCCACAATTCTGGTTACTTCAGAAGAAAACCCAGAAGGTAGAGCCACTACTTTGTCACCTACCTTAAATGATCCTCCTGCAATACGACCTGCATATCCACGATAATCATGAAACTCATCACTGTACGGACGTATCACTGTTTGTATCGGAAGTCGAGTATCTATAAAATTATGATCACTAGCAATATGGACATTTTCTAGATAATACATAAGTGTAGATCCTTCGTACCAATCCATCTTCTCAGATCGATTGACTACATTATCACCATTGAGTGCTGAGATAGGAATAAAACTTACATCCTTCACATCCAGTTTAGCAGCGAATTGTTCAAAATCATCTTGAATTTTATCATATTTCGCTTGACTGTAATCTACAAGATCCATCTTATTAATACATACCAAAAGGTGAGGTATCTGAAGCAATGAGGCAATAATCGCATGACGTTTAGTCTGTTCAACAACACCATGCCTAGCATCAATTAATACTAAGGCAACATTAGCCGTACTTGCACCAGTAACCATATTCCTTGTATACTGAATATGCCCAGGTGTGTCCGCAATAATAAATTTTCTCTTAGGTGTGCTAAAATATCTATATGCTACATCGATAGTAATACCTTGCTCTCGCTCAGACTTTAATCCATCTGTCAATAAAGCTAGATTAACTCCTTCCTCGCCTCGTTTTGCACTTACGCGTTCGATCTGTTCATATTGATCTTGATAGATAGATTTACTATCATATAAAAGACGACCAATTAGCGTTGATTTCCCATCATCTACTGAACCCGCTGTAGTGAAACGTAATAATTCTGTGTTCATAGTTGTTTAGATTTCAGTTTAAAAGAGTTCTTGAAGAACTACCGTTTATTCTGTTTATTGTTTTGATTGGTAGGATAATTTTAGTCTATTTAGCTTATTATATACTTCATCAATTTTTAATCTCGTTTCTTCTAACTCAGATTCCATTACGTATTCTAAATCGCATGAAAGAATTAAACCTAAACAATTTAAACTTTAGACCAAAGGTCAACTTAAACAGCGCAGCCTAAACAACTAAAAGTATCCCAATTTCTTTCGATCTTCCATACTCGTTTCCGATCGTTTATCATCCGTCCTTCCTCCTCTTTCCGTCATTCTAGTAGTGGCTATTTCTTGGATGATATCCTCAACTGTTGTGGCATTGGATTCCCACACCCCTGTGCATGTCATATCACCTATCGTCCTACATCTTACCATTTGAGTAAAGACTTCTTCATCAGGTCGCTTTTGTATATATTCACAATCCGCTAGTAGTGTTCCATCTCTTTTGAATACTTCTCTCTCATGAGCAAAATATAATGATGGAAGCGGAATGTCCTCTAATGCTAGATATTGCCAAACATCAAGTTCTGTCCAATTAGATATAGGAAACACTCTAAAGTGTTCACCCATGTGCTTGCGTCCATTGAAAAGATTCCAGAGTTCTGGTCTTTGATTTTTAGGATCCCACTGACCGAATTCATCACGATGAGAAAAGAATCTTTCTTTTGCTCTTGCCTTTTCTTCATCTCTTCTTGCTCCTCCAAGAGCAGCGTCATATTTTCCTTTTTCTAACGCTTCTAAAAGAGCAGTCGTTTGTAGTCCGTTCCTACTGGCGTTGAATCCCTTTTCTTCGGTCACCATTCCTTTATCTATAGCATCTTGTACAGAACCGATTACTAATTTCGCGCCGAACTTTGCCACCAATTCATCTCTGTATTTTAATGTCTCTGGAAAATTATGTCCAGTATCCACATGTAACAATGAAAATGGAATTTTTGCTGGATAGAATGCCTTATAGGCAAGGTATACCATCAATATTGAATCCTTTCCGCCTGAAAACATCAGTACTGGATTTTCAAATTGTGCAGCCACTTCGCGCATGATGAAGATAGATTCAGATTCTAACTCTCTTATGTGATCAATTTGGTAATTCATAATTCTATTTATATCAACTGTATAGCTTCTGATACACACTCCGCTACACTTCTATTTTCTGTTTTTAATATTAATGTTGGATTTTCTGGTGCCTCAAACGGACTATCTATTCCAGTAAATTCTTTTATTTCTCCTGCTCTTGCTTTTTTATAAAGTCCTTTGACATCTCTCAATTCACAGATTGAAAGCGGTGTATCTACGAATATTTCTTTAAAATCATCTGAACCAATAATTTCTCTAGCCATATCCCTGATCTCAATCGTAGGGCTAACAAATGAACACAGAACAATAGCTCCTGAATCTAAAAAGAGCTTTGCCACTTCTGCTATTCTCCTAATATTTTCTTTTCTATCCCCCAGTGAAAAACCAAGATTTTTGTTTATTCCAGATCTTATGTTATCACCATCAAGGACTTTTACAAAATAACCCTGATTAAACAATTGTCTCTCTAGAGCTTCTGCAATAGTACTTTTTCCAGAACCAGACAACCCTGTAAACCAAAGGACATTACCTTTCTGATTTAAAAGGCGCTCTTGCTCCTGACGAGTTACTAATCGATCAAATATTGGATGAATATTCATATTCAAAAATTAAAACTAGGGTCTTCCGATACTCTCATAATAAAATCCCATTTTTCTCATTCGATCTGTATCATATACATTCCTTCCATCGAAGATTGCTGGGTTCACTAAAAACTCTTTGACTTTATCAAAATCAGGTGTTCGGAATACTTGCCACTCAGTAACTATAGCCAATGCATCCGCTTGATAAATAGCTTCATACTGCGTGTCACAAAAACTGATTTTGTCCTTGTAAATGCGTTCTACATTCTCAACAGCTTCAGGGTCGAATGCTTTTATATGTGCGCCCGCCGCTAAAAGGTCATCAATAATAGTTAATGCCGGTGCCTCTCTAATGTCATCCGTATTTGGCTTAAAGGCTAGCCCCCAAATTGCAATAGTTTTTCCTTTTACATCACCCCCAAAATAGTTGATAATTCTTTGAGACAAAATCTTTTTCTGATCTTCATTCACTGCCATTACTGAATTTAATATTCTAAACTCATAATCAAATTCAGCCGCGGTTTTCGCCAATGCTTGGACATCCTTTGGGAAGCAACTTCCACCATACCCTACACCAGGGAATAAAAACCTTTTTCCTATTCTAGAATCACTACCCATTCCTTTACGGACCATATCTACATTGGCACCTAATCTATCACAAAGATTTGCTATTTCATTCATAAAGGTGATCCTTGCCGCCAAGTAAGAATTAGCTGCATATTTAGTCATCTCGGCACTTCGTTCATCCATCATTATAATAGGATTGCCTTGTCTGACAAATGGCTCGTAGAGACGCATCATAACTTCTTCTGCTCTTTCAGAAGAAGTTCCAATCACTACTCTATCTGGTTTCATGAAGTCATCAACCGCCACTCCTTCTCGTAGAAATTCCGGATTTGATACAACATCAAATAAAGATTCATCTAGATTCTCGACTAATGCTGCATGCACTTTTTCTGCAGTTCCTACTGGCACTGTACTTTTGTCTACAATAACTTTATAGCTTGTTATAATTTTTGAAAGATCCGCAGCTACTTTCAATACAAAGGAAAGATCTGCCGATCCATCCGCTCCAGGAGGCGTAGGAAGTGCCAAAAATATTACTTCTGCATCTTTTATCCCTTCTTTTAGATCTGTTGTAAAATGTAATCTCCCTTGCTTAGTGTTTCTCTCGAATAATACTTCCAATCCAGGTTCATAAATAGGGACTTCCCCATTTTTCATCTTTTCTACTTTAGCAGTATCTATATCTACACAGGTCACCTGATTTCCAGTCTCAGCAAAGCATGTTCCACTTACTAACCCTACATATCCAGTTCCTACAACAGCTATTTTCATGTATCTTATTTTCGCTTTTTAAAATGCCTTCGGCTTTGATAAGTCTAAACTTAATCTCCGATAAAACGTATTTCTTATGAAATCTAAGCTCGCTTTTTAATCAATCTTAAATTACTTTTATCTATAGTCATTGCCAACTGCATTCCAATAGAAACAAGCTGAACTATAAAACTATTTTTTCCTTCTTTTTTCACCAATTGGCCTCTAATCCCGGTAAGATTCCCTCCTATGATTTCGACTTCATCACCATTTTTATACGTCATTTCTACCGCCTCAACATTTTCCATCTCCCCTACTATCATCTTAAGTAAGTTGATTTCTACTTCTGGAATACTTATTATATTTTTTCTCTGTTTGACAAATGTGATAACATACTCTGATTGTAGAACATCAACATAATTTCCCTTCTTTATACAAACAAAAACATGTGAGTTAATCAATGGCACTAAATGTGTCTTGACTCTCGATGCATATCTTTTCGTTTTTGTTACAAGTGGGACATAAGCAGAAATACCCTTTCTAGCCAACTGGTCTACTATATACTTCTCACATTTATACTTAGTATATACAGCAAACCACCTTTCTTCTTTCTGAGAAAGGTGATTAATTACAGTCGATATGGGCGTTTCCTTATGCCTCATGGGACCATAGTAATAAAGGTTTGAAATCTAGTTTTGACCAATCAATAATGGTTTCTTCTTCTGTAGAATATGCAATATATCTTATCTTTCTTTTGATAAGAGGTTCTGTTCTTCCTATTAATCTAACTAGATATTCTTTATCAATATCACCTATAAATACAAGATCAATAATTTGGCTATCTAGCCCTTTGGCGAACTCCCCAGTAACATATACTTTTTGGACATCACCAAGACGCTCTATTACACCTTCAATAATCTGATCAAATCCAATATATTTCAAAAGAATGTTGTGAACCTCTCTATAAAGGGGGTGCTGAGTATTTGATTTAAAGAATTTTTTATTCCCTTGTATGTTAGAAGTAAGCATTCCCGCTTCTTCGAGCCTATTTAATTCTAATCTGATGCTGTTGGATGATTCACCGAACTCCGATTCTAATCCTCGCAAGTAGCTAGTAGTCTCAGAGTTCAAAAAGAACTTTAAAAGTAGTTTTATACGTGTTTTTGATGAAATTAAAGTACCAATCATTAATATTGAGTAAAAATTCTACTCAAATATAAAAAATACCTAATAATTAATCAATATTTTGGATTAATAATATTAATGAAAGTATTCCTGTGGCTTGAGCTATTGAATTGGCCAGCACTTTTCCCCAATCAACATCTTCTTTTTCTTCCCCTTCTTTTATCACATTTACTTTTTTAGCGGCGACCGTAATTGTAGCTCCAGGTACTACTTTTGGATAATTTTTAAAGAATAAAAACTTTTTTGTCTTGTGAACTTCTCCGTTGGGATGAGTAACAGATGTAGAACCCTTATCAGCATTATCTGCAAATCCGCCAGACTCTTGAATATAGTCTTTAGCTGATTTCCCGCTCTTGTACACGAAATTAGCCTTTCCTGAATTTGCAACCTCATCAACAAACGCAAACTGCCTGTTGACAGCACCAATAACAGTAACTAAATTATTTTGTTTTGGGATGGTGAGTATATCACCTTCCTGCATAATCATATTGATTGTTGAATATTCCTTTTTAAGAGCTTCTTCAAGATCAACAACTATATAACCAATATCATTTAATGGTCTATAGAGTGTTGCTCCAGCTGGAAACGACTCTTCAGTCAATCCTCCGGCTTCCTTAATCATGCTTGATAGTGTAGAGTTATCATCTACCAAAACATATTTCCCTGGATATTTTATTTCACCATTTATCCTAATTGATCTTTGTAATTCGAATTCGGCAGCAGTTCTTACAATTATTTGATCAAAAGGCTTAAGTTTTAGATCTCCACCACTTGTAATATTTAAATCTTTATCGACAGAGGCATTTGCAACTAATACTCTTGTCTTATTATTATTTAAGAATTCAATTCTGAATATATCTATATTATTAATTGACGCTTTCAATGTAAGTCCCCCAGCTTGTAATATTACATCTTTCAATGTCAATGATTCCGAGTACTCGAACCTTTTCGGCTCACGAACTTCACCTTCTATTGATACATAAGTATCGTCACTATATATTGAACGTTCATATATTTCTAATTTATCTCCAGGACTAAGCAAGATGTTTTTATCGCTAACAGGATTTCCAATTGCTTCTTTTACTTCTATTGGAATATACTCTGGAGCAATGCTGCCAGGTTTTTTTCTAATAATATATCCAAAATCAGTAGCTGAAGGTAAAATGCCACCTGCCAAATTGATGGCATCAGAAATCTTAATTTCTGACCCCCCATCTAAGTCAAACGTACCTGGAGTTCTAACAGACCCAGTGACTTCAAATGTGTATTTTGATGTATAATCAGCTTGTCCTCGTAAAATTATTTTATCCCCTTCATTTAAGAGAAGGTCTTCATCTGAGCCTCTATTATCAAGTGCACTTTCAATATTAATTATCACATATCTTGCTGTCTTTCTATCTTCATTTAATCTAATCAAATATGCTAAATCCAATATAGCATCATCTCTCAGTACTATTTTATCTAACAATCCAGAAAGTCTCATCCCTTTACCAATAGAGAATTCTCCACCATTATCCAATGCACCTGATACAGTAACCACATTTCTGAGCCTTTCATTTATAGTAGAAACTTCAATATTATCACCGTTTCTAAGCTTAAAATTTTCTAATGTATTACTATCCGTCATATCAACATTAAGTATAACCTGTTGATCATTTTCGAATCTTTTGATCTTTACATTTTTCTTCAAGGCATTCGTCTTAAGTCCTCCTGCAAAATCTAATAGATCCTTTAAAGTTTCATTGGCCAATAGCTCATATTTGTACGCCCTATTGACAGCACCGGTAATAGAAACTACTTTATTTGCTACTGGAACAACTATATAATCATTGTCTTCTAAATAAAAATTTTGACTAACAATAGGATCATTTATGAACTGATATAGATCTATTTGTACTCTTGTGCCACCTGCTTTTATTAATTGGATATTTCTGACACTACCAATATCTGTTGGTCCACCAGCTGCAGCAAGAGCATTAATGGCTGTATTAAGCGCTGATATGTTATAGTTCCCCACATTGGCCAACTCCCCAGTTAAAAATGCGCTAATACTTCTTGTTCCTGAAACAGTAGCTTCAAAGTCTGAACCGTTAAAAAAATTATAGTTCCTTGCAAATTTCGATTTAAGCGCTTTTTTAACATCTTTTAGTGATAAACCAGCTACATAAACCCTTCCCATCTTCGGGTATTTCAAATATCCATCTGATGTAACTTCTTGATTGAAATTTGCCTCTGAATCACCCCAAATTGCCACTGCCACATTATCACCAGGACCAAGTATATAGTTTGGCGGTGGTTTAACATACTGAATTTTGGAATAGAAATTAATCGAATTACTCCTAAATAAATGGTGTCCGTATATATCTAAAATTTGCTCAGCACTATCTATTTTTTCTATTGATTCTTGATCTAATACTTTTTCAGCATTACCAAGATCTTCTTCTATAGGCACCTTTTCTGTTTCTGGCTCTGGTGCATCAGCTCCTTGACTTTTAGATAAAGCTAGTTTTTCCGCTTTTATTTCTTTTATTATCTCATCTGCAGCTGTTTGAAGTTCAATCAACTCAGAAGGATTATTTAAATCAATATTATTAGGATCATACCCTCTCTCTAGTAAGCGCTTAGTCACTTCTTCTTCGCTTACTCCCTGCTTTTCCAACTCGCTTTTAATCGCTTCTTCGTCTATTTGTTGTGCACTTGCACCAAAACTAACGATACAACAAATAAATATTATGAATAAGTATCTTATTTTCATCTACTTAGATTCTATTTCTAATTTAACTTCAAAAAACAGTCCAAAGATATGATATTGATGCACAAATGTCATCCTACACATCATAATTCAAACTTGGTGCTAACCACCGTTCCATATCACTAACGCTCATCTCCTTCCTCCTAGCATAATCCTCAACCTGATCTTTCCCAATTTGTCCAAGGCCAAAATATTTACTTTCTGGATGACTAAAGTACCACCCGCTTACGCTTGCTGCAGGATACATAGCCATACTTTCTGTCAACTTAATTCCAATTTGTTCTTCTACTGAAAGAAGCTCCCATAAGGTTTCTTTTTCTGTATGTTCAGGACAAGAAGGATATCCAGGTGCTGGACGTATTCCTTGATATTTTTCAGAAATTAGTTCTTCATTTATTAGTGACTCTCCATTAGAGTATGCCCAATAATCCGTTCTGACTAATTTATGTATATACTCGGCCGCAGCCTCCGCAAATCTATCTGCAATAGCTTTCAAAAGTATCGCAGAATAATCGTCATGATCCGCTTCAAATCGTTTTACATGTTCTTCAATGCCAACACCCGCTGTAACTGCAAACGCACCTATATAATCTTCTAATTCTGTTTCTTTAGGGGCTATAAAATCTGCCAAACACATAGAAGGAATTCCAGCTGATTTTTTCACTTGTTGTCTAAGATTACGCAAAGTAAGATCACCGCCACTAAAGTCTACAACGATATCATCACCAATTGCTTCCGCTCTAAATAATCCAAATACTGCCCTAGCTTCAATCCATTTCTCCGCTATGATCAAATCTATCATTTTATTGGCATCATCATAGATTTTCTTCGCCTCTTCACCAACATACTCATCCCTAAATATAGCTGGATACTTACCTTTTAGCTGCCACGATGTAAAAAATGGAGTCCAATCAATAAATGGCCTTAAATCAGCAAGATCTATGTCTTCAAACGTATGCATCCCAGCTACTTTAGGAATAGGTGGTGTATAATTTGACCAATCTAATTGATATTTATTTTCTCTTGCCTTTTTTAGTGATAAGTATTGTTTATTGGATGTTCTATTTTTCCTTTGTTCTCTTAGTTTATCGTAGCTCTGCTTTACATCAATAACGTAATTATTGGCAGTGTCTCCTTCTTTACTCAATAATGAGCTTGCTACTGCCACTGCCCTCGATGCATCTAAAACATGAACAACTGGTCCTTTATATTCTGGATCGATTTTTACCGCAGTATGTGTTTTTGATGTAGTAGCTCCACCAATCAGAAGAGGTAGCGTATATCCTTGACGCTGCATTTCTTTAGCCATATTGACCATCTCATCTAGTGAAGGTGTTATTAACCCACTCAGTCCTATGATATCGACATTGTGCTTAACCGCTTCTTCTAAAATCTTAGTTGCAGGTACCATAACACCGAGGTCAATTATCTCATAGTTATTACATGCTAACACTACGCCAACTATGTTTTTACCAATATCATGAACATCCCCTTTAACTGTAGCCATGAGAATTTTCCCTTTAGCATAAGAACCTGAACCTTTCTTTTCCGCATCAATAAACGGTGTAAGGTGTGCTACAGATTTTTTCATCACCCTAGCAGACTTGACTACCTGGGGAAGAAACATTTTCCCATCTCCGAATAAATCACCAACGATGTTCATTCCATCCATAAGTGGACCTTCAATTACATATAATGGTGCTGGATATTTTAGTCTTGCTTCCTCAGTATCTTCATCGATAAATTCAGTAATTCCTTTTACCAACGCATGAGATAATCGTTCCTCAACAGTGCCTTCTCTCCAAGTCAAATCTTTGACCCTTACTTTTCCCCCTCCAGTTAACGTTTCAGCATATTCTGTGAGTGCGTCAGTTGCATTTTCTGTTTTGTTGAATAATACATCCTCAACAAGTCTCAGTAATTCTTTGGGGATTTCTTCATATACCTCCATCATACCTGCATTGACAATGCCCATATCCATTCCTGCCTTGATGGCGTGATATAGAAACGCTGTATGCATGGCCTCTCTTACTTCATTATTTCCTCTAAATGAAAAAGAAATATTACTCACACCACCACTAATCTTTACCCCTGGGCAGGTGGCTTTGATCTGGCTCGTTGCATCTATAAAATTAATCGCATATTCATTATGCTCTTTTAGTCCAGTAGCTACTGCAAATATATTAGGATCAAAAATGATATCATATGGGTTCATTCCTACCTGCTCTGTCAATATCTTATATGCACGTTGGCAAATTTCTACTTTTCGCTCAGTGGTATCCGCTTGTCCTTCTTCATCAAATGCCATCACTACAGCTGCAGCTCCATATCTTCTTACCAACTTTGCTTGCCGGATAAATTCTTCTTCGCCTTCTTTCATCGAGATAGAATTAACAATGCATTTACCTTGCACACACTTAAGACCTTCTTCTATAACTTCCCACTTAGACGAATCGATCATTATCGGCAGCTTTGCTATATCAGGTTCTGACATGATCATATTTAGAAATGCCTTCATCTCAACCTTAGAATCAAGCAAACCTTCATCCATATTGATATCGATAATCTGCGCCCCACCTTCTACCTGATGCACAGCTACTTCGAGTGCTTCGGTATAGTTTTTTTCTTTAATTAATCGTGCGAATTTTCGCGAGCCTGTCACATTCGTTCGTTCACCTACATTGATAAAGTTTAGATTTTTCCTAACGATAACTGGTTCTAGCCCAGAATACATTGTCAACTTTTCTAACTCAGGTTTCGATCGGGGCTTCATTCCGTCCACCGCCTCCGCCATGGCTTTTATATGTGAAGGAGTAGTTCCACAACAACCACCAATAATATTTACAAAACCACTATGTACAAAATCCCGAATGAATTCTTGCATCTCCTCTGGAGTCTGATCATATTCACCAAATTCGTTTGGCAGACCAGCATTCGGATACGCACTTACATTTACATCTGCTATATTGGCTAGATCCTCAAGGTGAGGTCTTAATTCTTTGGCCCCTAGCGCACAGTTCAATCCAACCGAGAACAAATCAATATGGCTAATCGAGATCCAGAATGCTTCTACCGTCTGACCACTCAGCGTTCTCCCACTTGCATCCGTTATCGTTCCCGAAACCATTATTGGAAGCCTGCTTCCTCGTTCATCGAACAATTTATCAACAGCAAATAATGCAGCTTTACAATTCAGTGTATCGAAAACAGTCTCTATCAAAATGATATCTACTCCACCGTCGACTAATCCTCTTGTTTGCTCATAGTAATTTTCAACCAATTGATCAAATGATATCGCTCTGAATCCTGGATCGTTTACATCAGGACTAAGTGAGGCTGTCTTCGTAGTAGGCCCAATAGCTCCCGCTACAAATCTTGGCTTCGCAGGATTGAGCTTTGTATAATATGCCGCTGCCTTCTTTGCTATTTTTGCAGATTCCACATTGAGTTCATATACTAGATGTCCCATCTCATAGTCATCCATAGAAACTGAATTACTACTAAAAGTATTGGTCTCTATAATATCACTCCCCGCCTCAAGGTATGCTTTATGAATCTCTTCAATGATGTGAGGTTGAGTAATAGATAGGAGGTCATTGTTCCCTTTTACGTCGAGGTGAAAATCCTTGAATCTATTCCCTCTATAATCCTCTTCTGACAGTTTGTAACGCTGTATCATAGTACCCATGGCACCATCGAGAATAAGAATCTTGTCTTTAACTAAATCTTGTAATGTATTGCTCAATTGTTTGTAACTTTTCTCTTAGGAATGATGCATTAATAAAGTACGTTTTTATGTGCTGATATTTATTCATTC
>CAJXUU010000023.1 GCA_913061325.1 uncultured Saprospirales bacterium
CGAGATTTCTGCCTGTCTCGTGGGCTCGGAGATGTGTATAAGAGACAGAGTAACTACTGTAGCTGCACTTCATGAACCTAGTAAATGGGTAGACGACTGTTATGTGCTCATGGGAGAAGCACAATATCTAAAACAAGAATTCGAAACAGCAGAAGAGACATTCGCTTATTTCAAAGATGAATTCAACCCAAACAATCCTTTTGGTAGAAATTATAAAAAGAAAAAGAAGAACAAAAAACAGATAAAAAAAGAAATAGAAAAAGAAAGAAAGGAAGTAAAAAAGGCCAAAGCAGATAAAAAGGAAGAAGAGAAAGAAGTTAGAGAAGACGAGAAAAAAGCAAAGAAAAAGGCAAGAGAAGAAGCAGATAAAGCAAAAAAGAAAGAAAGGGAAGCTAAAAAGAAGGCGAGAGCAGATGCCAAAAAGAAGAATAAAAAGAACAAAAAAAGAGGTGGTAAAAAGCAAAGAACTAAAAAAGTAGAGGAAAAAGTAGAGAAAAAAGAGGATGAAGTAAAAACTGAAGAAGTTATTTCTCAAAAGAAAACTACAACTGCACCAATAGTTGCTGACAAAAAAAAGGAGCCTAAACCAACGACAGAGGAAAGCAGAGAAGAAAAAGAAGAGGAAAGCGAGGAAGACGAGGAAGCAAAAAAGAGAAAAGATAAAGAGAAGAAAAAAGATAATACTGCATACTCAAAAGGCATGATGTGGTATGCTAAGACATTGGTACAGAGAGATAAATTATCCAATGCTTCATACATGGTGAAACGAATGAAAGAAGATGGCGAAATGCCGGATGAAGCAAGAAGAGAAGTGCCTGTAATCTTGGCTGATATTAACATAAAAGAAAAAAACTATAGTACCGCAATTACATATCTTGATGAGGCTATAGACTTAGCTAGCGATAAAGGACTTAAAGCTAGATACGCATTTGTTCAAGGGCAACTTTACATAAAATCAAAAGATTACAGCAATGCATCTCAAGCATTTGGCAACGCTAAAAAATGGGCTAAATCTTTTGAAATGGAATTCATGGCAGAACTTAATGCTGAGAAAACCAATATGCTAGGAGGCAATAAATCTGATGAAGCCGTGATCGCTAAATTGGACAAAATGGTGAAAGAAGATAAGTACTTTGATTACCTTGACCAGTTGTATTATACAAAAGGAGAGATCTATTTAGAAAAAGGAAATTTTGATGAAGCGCTTAAAAATTTTTCAAGATCAATAGCAAATAACACAAATAATATAGCTCTCAAACAAGAGACTTATTATAAACTAGCCTACTTATTCTATGACAAGGAGAAATACGTAAATTCCAAATCCTATTTCGATTCAACATTACAGGTCTTAGAAAAAGAAGATCTACGGTATAGAGAGGTTAAGAATTACGCTGAGAATCTATCAGAAGTAGCTCAAAACATCCAATTGATAAAAATACAGGATAGCTTACTTAATATGGTAGCTTGGTCTGATGAAAAAATAGAAGAGGTGGCTGAAAAGCTAGTAGAAGAAAACCTATTAGCTCGTGAAAAAGCGGGCAAAACCGAAACTGCACCTGGACGTAAAAGTACAGCTCTTCTCAATGGGTTAGGTCGTAGTCTAAAGCCTTCAAACTTTTTTGCATATGATCCATTGGCCAAACAGAGAGGTCAGAAAGACTTCAAAAGTAAATGGGGTGATATAGAATTATCAGACAATTGGAGGAGAAGTGATAAATCTGGAGTATTCGGTACAGATGAAGATGTGGAAGATGTGGAAGAAGAAAAAGTAGCTGAAGATGGATTCAAAGAAGATGAAATCACTCAAATGATCAATACGATCAAGAGTAAAATTCCGTATAGTGATGAAGCTAAATTGGCTATTAACACTAGATTAGAAAAAGCCTTATTCGAATTAGGAAAAGCATATAGAGATAAGATTCAAAAATATGAGAAAGCGACTAATACGCTTGAGGAGTTGATAAGCAGGTTCCCTAATTTTGATAATAAAATTGATGTATATTATTACTTATATCTATCTTATCTCGATCTCGGTAATAATACCAAAGCAAACTATTACAAGGAAAAAATCCTTTCAGAATTTCCTGATACAGAATTTGCAAAAGCAATATCAGATCCTAATTATGGTGCTGGAAGACTTACCGCAGAACAAAAATTGAATAAGTACTACGAAGAAACATATGAGTTATTCGAAAAAGGTGATTACCAAAGTGCGTATACAAAAGCAGAGCAATCTGAACAAATATTCGGTAAAAAGAATGAATTGAGACCGAAATTTGCTCTTGTTAAGGCAATGTCAACGGGTAGCATCGAAGGGAAAGGACCATATATTACAGCTCTAAAAGATGTAATAACTCGATATCCTAACACTCCTGAAAAAGCAAGAGCCGATGAAATCCTTAGATTTTTGCAGGGTGATAAAGATGCTTTTACTGGAATAGATATTGAGGAAGTAGATGATATATTCTCATTAGAAGATCAAAAGCTACATTATGTGGCTGTAGTCTTATATGATGTCACACCAGGTAAAGTTTTAGAAGCCAAAATACAGGTAAGTAACTACAACAAAAAGTACCATAAACTGAAAAAACTCCAACTTGGAGAATCTCCACTTGATCGAAAAAAGAATTCTGAAATCGTACTTGTAAGAAGATTCGAAAACAGAGAAAAGGCTATGGAGTACTACAACGAAGTGATAAAATCTAAAGAAGAATTTATTTCTGGAGAGATTGCTGGATATACAGTCTACCCTATTACTCAGCGTAACTACCGTAAGATGATAATCGAACGTACGGATGCTAGATATAGAGTATGGTTTGAGAAAAATTATCTTAATAAATAGATTGAGAACAACATTGGAGCAGATCGCCCGATAGTAATAGATTTACATATTTTATATGAGTGCTTTCTGGAAATTGATTTATCGTGTAAGAAAGTACAAAGGATATTTTGCATTAAGTATATTGTTCAATATTCTACTTTCAATATTCACTGTTGTAAGCATTCCCGTTATTATCCCATTTTTTCAAATCTTATTTGATCGAATACCTTCCACTTCTTCAACTGAGTCCCTTCAAGGTGTAAATGCATATTTCCAAAATTTAATCTATTCTCAAGGAAAAGAAGATGCACTCTTGATCGCTTGTGGATTAATTTTAATAATCTTTTTCTTTAAAAATGTATTCAGGTACCTCGCCATGTATTTTATTGTGCCTATGCGTACGGGAATTGTACGTGATATCAGATCTGAATTATTTGAAAAATACCTTAGACTTCCTCTTTCTTACTATAGCGAGCAGCGAACAGGGGATTTAATATCCAGGATCACACTTGATGTACAAGAAGTTGAAATGAGCATTCTGAAAGTGATTGAAGTCGTTTTCAAGGCTCCGCTGATCATAATCGGTAGTATTCTCTTTATGGTTTATGTTAGCCCTCAGCTCAGTCTATTTGTATTGGTACTGTTAGTTTTTACTGTATTTGTGATTGGCGGCATTAGCAAAACGCTCAAAAAACAATCTCAAAAGGCTCAAATGCGGCTTGCAAATATTACGAGTGCAGTAGAAGAAAGTATTGGTGGAATCAAGGTTATAAAAGCATTTAATGGAGAAGAGAATCAAATGAATAGATTCTCTAAAGAAAATGATGGTTATAGAAATACACTTATCTCATTGATGAATAGACAGAATCTATCATCTCCACTATCAGAATTTTTAGGCATATCAGTTGTTACTGCATTGTTGTGGTACGGATCAAAATTAGTATTTGCAGAAAGTCTTCAACCAGAGACATTCTTTGCTTTCATATTCGCTTTCTATCAAGTAATCGAGCCAGCAAAAAGCTTTAGTAGTGCATACTATAATATCCAAAAAGGAATGGCCGCAGTGGAGCGTATTGATGATTTAATGGTCAGCAACCAAGAAAATTCTACATCAGAATCAATTCCAATCAAATTTTCAAAAAATATAGAAATAAAAAATGTCAACTACCAATACCAAGGTGATGAAAAGGTAATACTCAATGATATTAATCTGACAATTAATAAAGGCGAAGTTGTTGCTCTAGTCGGTCCATCAGGATCTGGAAAAACGACATTAGTAGATCTAATCATGGGATTCTATCCTATCCAGTCTGGCCAAATTTTGATAGATGGTAAAGCATTAAAAAACCATGACCTTGGAAGCGTGAGATCTTTATATGGTCTCGTAAGTCAAAATGCGATACTATTTCATGACACAATAAAAAACAATATCACTTTTGGTAAGAAAGGAAATTCTGAAGAGCAAATCATCCAATCCGCTAAAATAAGCAACGCCCACGAGTTCATAATGGAATTGCAAGATGGATATGATACAATTATAGGTGATAAAGGAATGAAACTATCTGGTGGACAACGCCAAAGATTAACAATAGCAAGGGCCGTGCTTCATGATCCTCAAATACTTGTCCTCGATGAAGCTACATCAGCACTTGATTCTGAATCAGAAAAACTTGTGCAAGATGCACTTGATAAAATTCTTCATGATCGTACTTCGGTCGTAATTGCACACAGATTGTCTACGATCAAAAATGCAGACAAAATAGTCGTTATGGATCAAGGTAGAATTATATCTATTGGTACGCACGATGAGCTGTACAAAACTTCTCCTTTGTACAAGAAGTATGTCGACATGCAGGGAATAGGCTGATAAAGTGATTAAAAGGAATTGATCTGATTCTATAATGACTTGTTAATCTTCAAGTTAAATTCCAAAATCTTAAACTTAATTCTTTTAATAATTATCTTTGATAAAAGTTACCAATCCATGCTTTGAATCGTTTTGGTAATATATACTTTAAAAAAGAAAATTATGAAGAAAAATCTACAATCAATAATTGCATTTTTAGCTATCATATTACCAGCTGCACTGGTTGGGCAAGTAACCATAACTAATTCTATTTTTCCTGTACCAGGCGACACTTTAAAGACAGTTGCAGCTACCGACGCAGGAGGATTTGACTCCAATATGGTAGGAGAGAATTTGGAATGGGACCTAAGAAGTATTTCAAAAGATCAAGCAATTGAAACTATATATTCTGAAGCATCTGAAGGAGATGCAGAAGCAATGTTTCCAGATGCAGATCTTCTTGATAAGAATAGTGACCAAGAGATATACTACAAATCATTCAACAATAAAATAGTAGAAATAGGTAGAAGTGGACTAGATCCAGTTTTAAATATAATCAACCTAACATTTAACAATGAAGGAGAGTCCGTGCTTAGAAGAGCCCCTATGTCGTTTGGTGATGCTTATGATGACGAATCTAATTTTATGATTGCTGCACCTTCATCTGTTATACCTGACACATTATTTCCTGGATTATCAAACTTGATAGATTCTATGAGACTAACAGTTGAAACAGAAAATGATGATTTTGTTGATTCTTGGGGTACATTGAGACTCCCTGGTGCGGACTATGAAGTATTAAGAGTAAAAAGAACGACAAGTACAAATGCGATCCTATCCGTGAAAGTTCCGATTCTTGGCTGGTCAGTATTAGATGAAAACAATCCACTAACAGCTGCATTAGGTGATCTTGCAGACCTATTAGGATTAAGCATTACAAATAGTTACCAGTTCTATGGAAATGACAATAAAGAAATCCTTGCGAATCTAACATATGATGATGAAGGCACTTTACTTACTGCCGTTTATAAAGGTGAACTAACTACCGCAGTAAACGAAATATACTTTAAAGATGTAGGTGTAAAAACATACCCTAATCCAACATATGGTGATGTGACTTTTGAGCTAACTAATCTACCAAAAGGAGATTATACTGTGGTATTATATAATATTATCGGTAAGAAATTATGGTCTGATAAGTTTGATAATAATTCTGGAAGACTAAATGCAGACCTTAGTCACTTACAGAAAGGAACATACTTATACAGCATCGTTGATGGAAATGGCCGAAAAGTAACCACTAAGAGGCTTATGATTATCACTCCTTAAAATAATTTAAAATTATTTTTGACCGTGAAAGACTGATAATCAAAGCGGTAAGTAAAAAGGGCAAAATTATCTAAATAAAAAGTATAAATGGTATTGCATAATATCAAAATGAATTCTAAATTTGCCGTCGCTTAGAAAATATTTTTAAGCTTCCTATATGGAAACGGTCCTTTAGCTCAGCTGGTTAGAGCATCTGACTGTTAATCAGAGGGTCCAAGGTTCGAGTCCTTGAAGGACCGCCGTTTCAAGCCCGTAGACTTAATGTTTACGGGCTTTTTACATTGGAGGGGCCACATAGTGGTCAATTTCATATGGTTTCCTTCCACTGGATTAGTTATTTCAACTCAGGTTCCACCCCTCTCTCGGGATGGATATCATGATAAAGTTACTGCCATTTCCTGACACTTTCAACCCACCCCTCAAATACGTTATCTTTGCATTATCATCCAGAGCACAAGAGTGCCGCAACCGAGGATATCCTACGGTGCGAAAATGATGAGGATTATCAATAATCAAAAATTTAATACCATGGACGTCCAAGATGCATTTCCATCCTCTCCCCCTTCCCGTTTAGTACATATAATCACTCAGCTTCTGGAGCTGGAGCTGGAGTTGAAGTTGTCCAGACCAGAGAATCAAACAGAATATTTTAGGTGGGCTGTTGACAATCACCGCATCCAGCTTGCGACCCTACGACGTCAGTTTAATAATATCAGACTTCGATTGAATGAGCACTCGGTAGAAGATTTACTGGATGAACTGAATAGTCAGAAAGAAATTCTGGGGCGGGTAAACGCCTCCCTATCAGCAGGAATTATAAGAGGTATTGCTCGGTCCGCATTGCAGCTTAAAGTAGCTGAGATCGAAAGTATGATTGCGTTGAAGGGGGTTGTTGATCAGCTTCCAGACTTTGATGAGTTGAGGACGATGCCTGAAGTGTGGGAGGAGATATTGGAATCTCACTAGAGAGAATTTCTATTTAAATTTTATATTTTGAAAGCCCTTTTCGATTGATGTCTAAGTTCATTACGAGATTGTGATAAGGAGTTTCCTTAGAGTATTTCCAGTTTGATCGAACTATATAGCCATCCAAAGGGAACCAGAAACCCATGTCCCATGCCTTTTTGGAGATTCAACTTAATTCGACGGGGGGGGCTCCATTACCAGATGTGATCCCCTCCTCCTATATAATCTTAGCTCACAAGCTGCATATGTCTGACCATTCTTCTTAGTGTTTACACATCCAGTGTATTACTGAGAAGGAAGAGTGTCTATACATTATGATGGTGCAGATGCTGGTAGATGTTAGACAGGCTGTGATCGTTCTACTTTTATTTTGGTAGCCCTTTCAGATTGATTGGTGCTACTGGGTGTCACTCATTCATGACTCTTGCCTCGATCTCATGTTGTAGATCATATAACTTATCTGGTTTAGTTTCTCCAGTGAGAACTGTGGACGTATAGTAAGGTTGGAATGAGTTGACTATATCTTCTGGATCATTGACAAAGTCCAATACAAATGTATCTGTCTTCCCAGACTTGGTTCGGTTAAGTCTTGATAGCGTTTGGACACATTGCACTCCACTCAATTTCTTATCAACATACATGGTATGCAGCATGGGTTCATCGAATCATGTTTGGAATTTACTCGCTACGATCAGGATACGAAACCGAGAGTCTTTTAATCCCTCTGGTATACTCGAACCCTCCATCCCATTTTCTTTATTTAAACCACTCTCTGTATATTCAATTCCATTCAGACTAACCGATCCACTGAATGCAACCAAACAAGAATATTGTAGCCCTTTCATTGACATCTGTCGCTTCAACTCTTGCTAAAATAGCAAACAGTGCTTGCTTGATCTGGTTGCCACCATTGCACGTCCGCGACCACTAATCTTTTTAGATGTAACAGATACAAAGTGATTCAGCATTATGGACACCTTTTGTCGTATTATTTCATCGTGACTATCTACATAGTCAATGAGCTGTCTCATTACCTTACTTTCTGGCATCCCAACTGCTTAGATCAGCATTGAAAGAACTTGCTCCACTAAACATCCCAGACATATCCCCTACATTACTAACAGCCCAACCACTAAGATCGGCATTGAAAGTTTCTGCATCCTCAAATGCCTCATGCATATCTGTTACATCACTCACGTCCCAATCTGGCATAGCACCATACTCACTACTACTACACATCCCATCTACTGGGTTTGTAGACAAACATGTTGCAATTGCAGTTTTAAAGTTTGCATCTGTTAATGGTGTCTGAGAATAAGTTGTAGTAGAAATTAAAAATACTAGTAATAGGAGTAATTTTTTCATAGGGTTTAATTTGATTACAATATAAATGATTTTTAAAGCAAATCGAAATCTAGTAGGTATAATAAAAGAAACATGAATAGATTCTACCATAGGGTTATAAATCGGATCAATGGGAAACCCAAAACTCAATTATCTGCAACAACTTACTCAAGTTGTTATTTCTCACCTACATAAGGTATATTATTCATGGAAATACCCCTAAGGTAATCTACTCAGAACACATAACTTTACTTCAATGGCAAATATGTCAACACTTGAAAGAAAGTTGCTCATAGAGATAATGAGAAACGGTTAATATCAGGTATTAAATCAAAACGTATGAAGATGGGCTTATTCCATCAAATAGAATAACTTCCTTCACCTAAATACATATCCAAAATCTTAATAATACTCTCCTACTCTTGGTTTAAAGGATTTTGGATATAAAAGAGCTTCGTGTTTTGGCAAATAGAAGCGATGAATATAAATACTAGTATAAAATAAATCTTTGTTTTTAATGATTTTATGAGAAGATATATGTAGACCGTCAGAATGTTGTATGAAGTAGACTCCAGTTTCTAAGTAGCTAATATCAATATTATCTGTGATGTTTTGTTGAATTACTTTTTCACCTCTTAAATTCAAGAACTAATAAATGCAGGGTTCATAAAAGTAAACTTGGAAGAATAAAGGAGTAATTTTATTACCTTTATAGTACCTCAGCAGATTCCACGTTATTCTAGGTCTATATATAAATTAAAACAAAACCGTTTTTAATGCTATTTGAAGTTCAACAAACATTTTATTTGTTATTACCATTGTTAGGAGGAGCTATAACAACGGGGCTTTGCATCAAATTCGATTTGCTGTCTAATCTACTATACCCTCTCGATTTCAATTTGACATTTCGAAAACGAAGGTTATTTGGCAAAAACAAGACAATCCGAGGATTGGTCTTTTTGCCTATTGGAACTGCTTTGATGTTTATGCTACAAGCCATGGTTTTTCATAATACTCCTTCTTTAAAAGCATTAGAATTGTTCGATTATAGTACTGTGAACCCGCTCTTGTTTGGACTTTTGTTTGGTCTTGCGGCCATAGTAAGTGAACTACCAAATAGTTTTCTTAAAAGACAATTAGATATTTCTTCAGGAACCAGCGGTAAAGGTTTTTGGTTGCCGGTTTTTTATATTTTCGACCAAATTGATATACTTGTAGGAATATGGTTGGTTTTATCACTGGTCATGCCAGTTACTATTAAACAAGTAATAATTTCGATAGTTTTGGTTTTTGTTATACATCAAGTCATCACCACTATTGGTTACTTCCTTGGCATGCGCCACACCATTCGTTAAAAAACGAAATTCTAAATATCATAAATCTCTTAAAAAAATGGAACCGCAGAAATCTTACATAGAGCACAACTATAGAGCGGAAATTGTTAGGAAATTATTTCATGTAAGTACTGTGATTTTTCCACTCATGTACTTTTATATGAGTAAGAAACTAATGCTACAAATTCTCATTCCGATAACTGTAGTATTTCTATTCGTCGATATTGTCAGGAATTTACACAAGCCATCCGCAAGTATGTTCAATCGTCTCTTTTCGTATGTTCTGAGGCCACATGAACGCAGCACACAGAAAAAGAATCTTAATGGTGCTACTTGGGGTTTGCTTACAGCAACATTTTGTGTGATATTTTTCCCTAAGTACATTGCTGTTATAAGTTTTACCATTCTAGCTTTTTCCGATACAGCTTCGTCTTTGGTAGGCCGACGGTATGGCCGTACAAAATTCAGAGGTAGAAGTTTGGAAGGAGGAGCTGCATTTGTAATAGTGGCAATATTGGTTATATTATTGACTCCAAAAATTGAATATCAATTTGGTGAATATGTGATTTGCATCATTGCTGCGGTCGTTGGTGCAATTGCTGAAATCCTAGCTGGTGACAAAATAAATGACAATATTGCTATTCCTTTGAGTATCGCTACTGTTTTGTGGCTGCTCTATTATTTAATTTATCCATCAATGAATATTTACAATTTCTGACTTAAATACTATTAAATGCTATATTGTTCCCAATAAGAGTACTTTTACGAGAAGTTTATCCTTCTATATGATTCTTGTCAAAGGCAAATCTTTAAAAAATATCAACACAAATGGCTTTAAAACTAAATGCTGCGGACTCAGCGAGTTTCACTAGGGTTCTGCTAACCCCTCTTACATTTATTTATGTTACAGACTATCCATATAAAAAAGAAGCACTATTGATCATTGTTATAATAGCAATAGTTTCGGATATCCTCGATGGGTTCTTAGCCAGAAAATTTAATACTGTTTCTCCTTTTGGGACACTTCTGGATTTTACCGCAGATAAAATGTTTATATGCACAGTGCTTATATTACTGAGCATTACTAATCAGGTTCCAATCTGGATTACCCTAGTTATCGTTAATCGAGAATTCTGGGTGATGGGAATGAGAATGTTCGCCATGCATGAAGGCATACTATTACCTGCAAGAAAATCTGGCAAACTTAAAAGCCTGTTTATTTTTGGGGCTATTGTGGCCCAACTAGTTGATAGTTTAATAATTATAAGCTACCCGATGTTTCTAATAGCGGTAATATTAACAATGTATTCTCTTATTGATTATGCCTATTTTATATTTAAACACACACGAAAAAGCCCAATTGCGTCTATAGTATGATACTACTGTTATTAGTCGGCTTCTTTTGCTTCTAATAATCTGGTGTTTATAGGGATATTCAGAATAACTGAATATCCATTGCAAACAATGATATTTGTTGTTTTACTACTGAAGAAATACCCCGTTTTTACTTCTTTCTACGTAAAAACGAGGTAATTTTTTTCAATTTATTCTTCCGCTCGCCGCTAGGGCTTTCATTTCTTTCTTGAAAAAGAAACTGACGAGTGTTTGCATCGCAAGCCATCTCTTTAACAAAGAATTCAAGACCCTACCCAGCATTGTACCACTCACATAGTATCCCAAATAATTCCTTTCAGAAATATATTTTATAATGCTAATTTTATAATGCTGTGTGAAGCTGGGTAATTGCTTCGTAAGCCTCCCTATGCACTTTTCAAACACAAATTTCCTAAACATCCCCAAACTCACCTGCGCAAGCTAAGGCTCAGACAAGGTTATGTTTTTAACGGAAATTGGTCTTTGAAAAACTATGCTGACTAATGTCGAATAATACTCTGCAATAAAATAATTCAGAATCAAATAGATTTTAAACAACGTTACTTCTGAATGCACCTTTTTTAGCAAATAGAATACTTGACAAATTCGGAAAAGATACCTATCGTACTATCAAAATTGGGTGTTTTGATATAAAGTTAAGTTGTAACATTTTTCATAAGGCAAAAAATTCGCCCACTCCCAAGGTGTATACTTATCTGCAATTGCATATTCTAATAACGCCTTATAAATACTTTCTCCATTATCGGAATTGGTCATAATTAAGATTCCTTTACCAGATTCTGGGAATAGAATTGAATAATGTTGAAATCCATTTCCATGGCCTGCTTCTATCTAAAGCTAGCTCGGGAATATTGAAAATTCAACACATTACTACCCGAAGTGATTGCAATTATTTAGGAAGGTCTTTAAATCTTTTTCAAATCAAGAGACCAGCTTTTTTAAAGAAATAGTTACTCATGGTGAGCTATATCCAATTGACACTACCTACCTTTGCAGCTTAGATAATCACTTGAAGCAATATATTACAGATGTCAATACGAAAGACTTTTACACCAAATTTTATAGTATTAATATTAATGGGGCTACTCATTGTTAGTTATCAATTTCATGTGTTACATCTTCTATTTGGACTGGAAAAGCAAGAAGAAATTTCAACAATCATATTAGTTGCTACTGCCATCTTATGGGTTTCAGAAGCCTTGCCATTATATATCACAAGTCTTGCCGTTTTATTTTTTCAAATAATATGGTTACTTCCCGCTTTGCATGAAACGGATATAGAAGCTAGCAAGGAAGATTTTTTAATTGCATTTTTTGGAGATCTCACCTTGCTCTTTATGGGAGGGTTTGTATTGGCTGCGCTGTTGAATAAATATGGTATTTCAAGAATAATCGCAAGAAGAATATTCGAAAGAACGGGTAATAGCCCTTCAAGCATTTTACTTTCTATCATAATAGTTTCCTCCATACTTTCCATGTGGTTAAGCAATACGGCTACTGCGGCCATGATGTTTGCCATAATTGCACCGGTAATAATAAGCCTGCCTGACACTTCTCCATTTAAAAAAGCTATAGCATTGGCAATACCATTTTCCTGTAACTTGGGAGGAATCGGAACGCCCATTGGCACGCCGCCCAATGCCATTGCTATGGAATATTTACAGCAAATGAATATTGATGTTTCATTTGCAAAGTGGATGTTGCTTGCAGTACCTCTAATGATTATTCTACTTTTCTTACTTTGGAAACTATTGCTAAAATTATACCCCCAGGGTGATGTGAAAATAGAATTAGAAATAGAAGCTTTACATTCTTTTGGAAAACGTCAATATATAGTACTTGCGATTTTTATTGTAACGATTCTAGGATGGTTGACTACTGGCATCACCGGGTTTTCGACAGGAATTGTTGGACTTTTTGTAGTATTGGTTGCATTTGGGAGTGGGCTGTTGAGCACTCGTGATTTCAAAAACCTATCCTGGGACATTTTATTTATGTTAGGAGGGGGATTGTGTTTAGGTGTTGGAATAAAGAAAAGTGGAATCACGGAGATTGTTGCATCTATGATTCCGATGAATGAAAGTTTTATCATAATTCTTGTTTTGTTTTTACTATTGGCAGCTGTGATGACAACATTTATGAGTAATACTGCAACTGCCAATCTACTTATTCCTGTTGCAGTAGCTCTTCCACAAGGTGAAGTAATTTTGGCTATTGCCATTTCGTTAATGTGTTCTTCATCCATGGCTTTGCCTATTAGTACACCACCCAATGCTATTGCTTTCGGATCGGGATATTTGGAATCAAAAGAGATGTTGAGCTCAGGTATGTTGATGACAATTTTAGCATTGATAGGAATCCTTCTGTCTTGTGTTTTTTATTTGCCTTTGATTGTTTAATTTGTAATAACTTACTTCTACCAACTTTTAAGATGCTTAACTGATAAATGCCAAATAAAATATAAAAACATGGAAGTCACTGTTCAAAAATGCCAAATTTGCGAGTCCCAAAACTTGAAAAATATTTTATTTCGAGAATCTGGAGAACCTGATAGGGTTTTCGTCCAGTGCCATTATTGTAATGAATTTGTGGCAAGTTATGTCATCTCAACTATGGGATATTATCATAATGGAAAAGGCTTTGAATCCTTTTTACGAGGAATAAATCGAAGCGGAGGATTTATGAGTGGCCGCAATATTAAAAAACTTTTTAGCGAACGAAAAGAACTAGAAGCTCAAGCATTCAGAGATGTTCTAAACCAGCTTCATCTCAAGTTGGAAAAAGAAAACGAAAGAAAAGAAGATGGTGACTCCCAGACCAAACTTTAGATTGATTAAGCAAGTGCTAATAACTTAAGTAGTGTGTAAAAGTAATTCGCACTCGCTTTCTTTTTCTTACTTCTGACTAACGCTCGCTAAGTTGTTGATTATCAACAGTCATATTTCTTGTTCAAATTTACTTTTTCTATATCAGCATTTCTAATTCCCAAAGCGAACTTTAGCATGGGGAATTACTTTGCCGTGGAAAAACGGATATGTTTTGTTATCAATTTTGGTAGGTCTAATAAGGGAAATTACCGAGAATTTCGGAATGATGGTATCTGGTGTATCCCGAAGGGCATGTCATGATCACCATGTGTAATATGGCGTATTTAATAATCACTTTTGAATTTCAAATCAAATATTTCACCAATTCTTTTCACTTGACCGGGTTCTACTAAACTAAAAGAACTGCTTGATCGCTCGCTTTGCTTCAAAGAAAACACATTGTGAGGATGCGGCTTAAGGTTCTTTGAGTAAGTCTTATTAAGTCAAGACTACTTTGGTGGTATACTTTATTTCTTCCAAAACTATTTGGCTATCTATATCATTTATGTTCCGTATAGCGGCAACTTTATTAACTAGAAAATCTCTGTATTCTTTAATATTTCCGAATCTTACCTTTGCCACAAAATCAAAACTACCTGAGGTGTGATAGAATTCAGAAACCTCATCTAATGATTCCATACTTTTCACAAATTCATCACGTGCTTCTTTGTAATGGTCCTTGATGGTCATGTTCATAAAAACAATGATATTCTTATTCAGTAAGTCGGTGTTGAGCAAGGCAACATACTGTTTAATATAACCTGCTTTTTCTAATTTCTTGATGCGTTCATAAACTGGTGTTGTAGTCAGTGATAATTCAGTGGCCATTTCCTTGGCAGTACGACCCGAATTGGTCTGAAGCATGTCCAGAATCTTTACATCTATGGGATTCATTTGCAGTTATATATTCTACTTAAATACATAAATTTAAGTATTAATTACTTTAAAATCGATAAAATAACAGA
This sequence comes from uncultured Saprospirales bacterium, assembly GCA_913061325.1. Taxonomy (GTDB): domain Bacteria; phylum Bacteroidota; class Bacteroidia; order Chitinophagales; family Saprospiraceae; genus CAJXUU01. Next base: position 14,868 of record CAJXUU010000023.1, read on the forward strand.
ATATATACTAGAAAGCACAAGAAATAATAATTCTTAAGAAACAAGATTTTCGACCTCATTTCCTTTGTAGATAGGGTATGATAGTTCATTTACTTCGAAGCAAGCTTTTTTGTAGTTGTAGACCTGACAGAAATCTTCATTCTCTTCATGGTACTGGTATGTTCAAGTGGGTCTATGTCGTCTAGATTTTCAGTTAACTGTTCCATTAAAGTAATAAGATTCATGCAATGTATATAGAAAAGCTATTGATGTGTTAAAGTAACACTTCTCTAATAATGACACACTTTACAGAATATTTAACTACATTTGCCCTCTTTTAGGCTATTTTAAATTGAAAAACACTTTAAAATATCTATAATTTAGTGATTTAAACTTTTAATTATGAAAAGTATACTAGACCTATTCCATAGAATTTCCAATGAGCTTTTGACAGACGAGAAGGAACATCCAGTTGCACCCCATATTCCTTCAACAGAACTATATAATACTCTTGACCTTTCACTTAAGTCAGGCCCACTCGATGAAGTGGCCTTTGAAAAAGTCGTAAGGGAATTGGCTTTTGCTTCTACAAGAACGGCTACACCTGGTTTTTTCAATCAGTTGTATGGAGGACGAAATGAAAAAGCTGTCTTAGGAGAATTGCTATCTGTGATTCTGAATAATAGCATGTACACCTATAAAGCGGCAGGTGCCCAAGTCGGTGTTGAAAAAGTAATCCTAAAGGAAGTTTGTGATACCATCGGATGGTTGAATAATTCTGGTGGAACTTTTGCGGCTGGTGGATCTATGACAAATTTCATGTCTATGCTTATGGCACGTGATGCTGCCGGGCAAAAAGCCAGACACCAAGGCATGCAAGATAAAATGATCGTTTATACCTCTAAGGAGTCACATTATAGTATTCCTAAGAATGCCGCCTTTTGTGGAATTGGTAGAGATAATGTGCGATACATTCCTACAGATCTAGAAGGAAAGATAGAACTGTCAGGCTTAGAAAATATGATAAAGCAAGATATTGCAGAAGGTGGACTGCCAATGATGATCAACCTGACTGCAGGTACGACAGTTTTAGGTGCTTTTGACCCTGTTAGAGCTGTAAATGAAATTTGTAAAAAATACAAGATATGGATGCATGTCGATGGTGCTTATTGTGGCTCTGTTTTATTTAGTAAAAAGCACAAGCACCTAATAGATGGTATAGAGCTTGTCGATTCATTTAGTTTCAATGCGCATAAGATGCTTGGGACACCACTCTCTTGTTCGATTATAGTTGTCAAGAATAAAAAACATTTACTCGAATCTTTCTCTAATGATGCTTCCTATTTATATCAGACCGATAGCGATGGGTTCAATTTAGGACAGACCTCTCTGCAATGTGGAAGAAGAAATGACGCCTTGAAATTTTGGACACTCTGGAAAAGTGTAGGTACGGATGGATTGGAAAAAATTGTAGATCATCTATTTGCATTGGCAGATACGGCAACTGAATATGTTAGAAACAATGAAGATTATACCCTATATAGCTATGATGAAACCATAGCAGTCTGTTTCAACTACAAAGGCATCCCAGCACGGGATATTTGTACCTTGTTATATGAGCATTCGGAATTGATGGTTGGTTATGGCTCATTTAAGGGCGATGAATTTATTCGTCTAACAACGATTAATGGACAAAATGAACATCAAGATATTTTGAATTTCTTCAGTACACTTGAGCAATTTGTAGAAGAGCATGCATATCTATTCGAACAGCAACTTGCCGAACAAGAACTTGCCGTATAGTAATTATAGACTAATTCTAAAAACTTACTTCTTCTCTAAATCAACCAAATGGAAGCCTCAAAAATTATTGCTCTAGGACTCTATGTTCTCATATTATTCCTCATAGGAATAGTTGCTTCACGGCGAGTGAAAAGCATGAGTGATTTTTATGTGGGCGGAAAGAATATGGGTTTTTGGGCGGTAGCCTTTTCAGCGAGAGCGACAGGAGAGTCCGGCTGGTTGCTCATAGGACTGACTGGGATGGGTGCTATTTCAGGCCTATCTACTTACTGGGTCGTGGTTGGAGAGGTAATAGGTGTGGCGATCTCATGGCAATATATGGCCAAGCGCTTCAAACATCAATCAGACAGCTATAAAGCCATTACGATTCCAGATTATCTAGAAAGTCATTTCAAGTCCAAGACCAAAACTCTACGGATTATAGCTTCTACGATTCTATCCGTATTCGTCATCATATATGTAAGTTCCCAAATAGATGTGACAGGCAAAGCCTTTGAATCTATGATGGGCATCAATTACTATACTGGTGCTATCATTGGTTTCTGTATAGTATTGACCTATATTTTTATCGGAGGTTTTGTAGCGGCAGTATGGTCTGATTTGTTTCAAGGAATCTTGATGTTTCTTGGCTTGGCACTTTTACCTATTGTCGTCTATTCTTCAATGGATGGGACGACAGGTGTTATAGAAAGTTTAAGTCTAATAGACCCTGCCTTAATTAATCCATGGGGGACAAGTGACGATGTATGGATGAATGTAGCAACGATGTTAGGCTTTGCAATGATTGGGTTAGGATTCCTAGGGTCTCCTCAAGTGTATGTTCGTTTTATGTCTATCAAAAACGAAATGGAAATCGATAAAGGAAAGTGGGTTGCGATTATTTTCACCTTATTTACTGATGCTGCGGCCGTTACGATAGGTATTTTGGCTCGTGTAATATTTACAGAAAATGGCCAAGACCCTGAAGCCATATTGGGAAATGCGGGTGAAAATGTACTTTCACTTATGACAGAAAACTTCTTGCCTTATGTGCTGGTTGCTATCTATGTTGCAGTGGTGCTTTCAGCGATTATGTCTACCATAGATTCATTGCTGGTCATAGCATCTAGTGCTATCACGCGAGATTTTTACCAAAAAGTATTTCATCCTAATATTCCAGATAAAGACTTAACGAAAATGTCTCGAATAGTCACGTTGGTGATGGCATTAATGGCCTTAGCGATAGCCATGGTCATTGCGATGAACTCTCCTGACCGAACCGTTTTCTGGATGGTCATATTTGGCTGGTCGGGGATTGCTGCCTCTTTCTGTCCTGTTATTATCTTGTCTTTGTTTTGGAAAGGCTATTCCGAGGCAGGTGCTATTGCTTCTATGATTGCAGGATTTCTCTGTGTGCCTTTCTTCAAATTTGTAGTAATAAACATGGATGGTATAGGCCCGTATTTTGAGAAGCTGGACGTACTGGCCCCTTCTTTTTTAATCTCAATGATTCTAGGATGGGTCTTTTCTAAGTTGTATCCTGTAGATAAGGAGCAAGGCTTAGTGAAAATGTAATTCTGTTTATTACATATTTATTATTCGATGTATCGTCCTCGTTGTAGTTGACACTTTAATGAAAAAAGTAAATATTCACCTGGTTAACTAACTTTAGTTGTACTGTATCTTCGCATAATAAACCTCATCCAACTTTGTGTTTCTGATAGGTCGGTTCAAGGTACAATGTGTTTGTCAAATTTGTGGCGATGAGTATTTTAGCCAAATAAAAAATCCTTTTCCTGATTTATTTTTTTAGTTTTTACTAAAAAAATCAAGATGTTGGATACCCTGAAATGAAGCTTGGACAAAGTTTCTACTATATTACTGGTTCCGTCCAGCTAATACAATTCTGGTTAGTAAGATTGAGTGTATAGCTCACTAATCAATTGTTCATATCTTGAAGCCAAATAACCCTTGACCATTTGGATAAAGGCCACAGAAATTTATTATGCAATACTTAGAAATACTTGTTAAAATCAGAAAGATCATACGATCCATAAATCTTGAAAGTAAAAAGATTCAAAAAGAATTCGGCATTAGTATTCCTCAACTTCTTGTGCTCCAGTATTTATCAGAGCAAGCAGATTATAAAGCCTCTGGCAAAGACATAAAAAACTACATCAATCTAAATGCCAGTACAGTTTCTGGTATTGTGCATCGTCTTGAAGAAAAGGGTTTAGTAGCCCGTTTACCAAATTCAAAGGACAAGAGGGGCATGTTTATCACATTAACTGCTAAAGGTGCTGATTTACTTAAAGAATCTCCAACTACGCTACAAGAGAAGATGTCTAAAAGATTGAAGTCATTATCTCAAAAACAAATTGAAGACCTCAACTCTAGTATTGAAATATTAACCCAGTTAATGGATGCTGAAGATTTAGATGCGGCTCCATTGATAACTATGAATGAAATTCTCACATCGGATTAAATAGTTTCTATAGAAACTATTTGCGTTGTTCTTGCGTTCTATTTAGTGTAAACACATTATTTCACTATAAAAGGATTCTTATGTCACAGCAGAGTTATTTCGAGAAGTCTATAGATTGGGTTTCTAAAAAATCTAACAACACTTTCAAGGCTAAATTAAATGGTCATGAAGCTCCAAAGGTATTTAAGAATAAAAATACTGGTGAAGAAGTACAAGCTGATTTTTCATTTCAGAATCAGAGTGGCACTAAATCATATACGGAGATAGCCCTTAAATCGGACTCACCTCAAAAACTTGTTACACGTTGGAAATTATTGAGTCTCATGGCTTCCTTGAAACAAGGGAAATTGTTTTTATTAGCGCCTAAAGGTCATATATCGTTCACTCAAAAATTAGTTGACACCTATAACATAAACGCTACAATTTATTCACTTTAAAAGCATAAGGCATTTGATTATAATAGCTAGGAAAGAAGAGGAGAGAATAGATCGGATGTTAAAACGATATAAACGAAAACATCGAAATGTACGATTGATTAAGGAATTAAGAAAGAGAAAGCATTTTACGAAAAAGTCGGTTGCCAGAAGAGAAGTAATATTGAATGCAAAGTATAGGTTTATAAATTTCTCTTGATTTAATTATGGGATACAAAGTATTTACACTTAAAATCTCACAGAGATAAAACAATGCCATAATTTTCCCAAAAAAAGTTTTCTTAGTATTCAAGTCGTATGAAAAGTACTGCCTTTTAAGCCTATAAATTATATAGCTGATGAATTTTTTAGTATAAATAGTTTCTATAGAAACTATTTATACCTTTGCGGCATGAAAAACTATAATTATAAGATTTATACACCAGTAGATAAATTATCGTCTGTAGAAAGAATTGGAGTTGCCAATTTTTTGTTCGAGCATCTGGGAAAATATGGGGATAAACTGAAAGACATTAAACATTGCCTTGATTATGCGATGAAAGAGGTTTCCATGCAGGGTGGATTTGTAATCACGTGCTCGGATAACACAAGTGTTATTGGTGTAGTTGCAGTAAATGAAACAGGCATGAGTGGATACATTCCAGAAAATATTTTGGTCTACATCGCAACGCATAAAAAATACCGTGGACAAGGTGTTGGTAAAGCTTTAATGCAAAATGCAATTAAATATTCCAAAGGTGACATTGCATTACATGTGGAGGGTGGTAACCCAGCCAAATCTCTTTATGAAAAATCAGGCTTTTCACATAAGTATTTCGAAATGAGATACAGTGGCTCTAAGGGTTAACTATTACAAATAGTTATTTCTTATTGTCTTTAGGTCATTAGAAGGATGGCATTTTAATTATAAAAATAATATATGTATTTACAAACAGGAGATATGGGTGGTGAGATTGTAGGTGAAGACCACCCCAAAGCAAGAACAACAAGAAGTACTAATAAAACCGATGTTCAAATACAGCCTAATAGAATGAAAGATTTATGGGGTAGAAGGAAATCTATTGATTATTCCACAATTTCTTATTGGCAAAAGGTTTCACATTGTACAATTCTTTGATATGACTGTAATTGACTATTGTGTATTTGCAGTATATTTTATTGTATTGATAGGAGTTAGAATATACTTCTTGATAAAAAACCAAAGCCAAGATGATGATTATGTTGGAGGTATAAAGTTAGGCACTAAAATAAAAAGCTAATTAGTTTAGGTATCATTTTTAATACGGCAAAAAATTCGCCCATTCCCAAGGTGTATATGTGTCTGCAATTGCATATTCTAACAACTCTTTATAAATACTTTCTCCATTATCGGAATTGGTCATTATCAAGATTCCTTTACCGGATTCTGGAAATAGAATGGAATAATGTTGAAATCCATTTCCATGGCCTGCCTTTGATACTCCAATTCCAAAAGGTGTATCAATAGTGAGCCAGCCTAATCCACAGCTCAGATTAATATAATCGTATTTGGTAGTGACTTGATCTGCTCCAGGTCCAAAATGTGTCAAGGAGTGGATTCTGATTTGTGGATGGAAGATTTCGTTATACGAAGCCTTGGTAAGGATTTCTTGATTGAGACAAGCTGTTAAAAACTTAATGTAATCACTTGATGTGGTCTCTAAAGTGCTCGCACCTCTCGGTTCATTATCTGTGTCTTTGTCATAGATATCTCCATTCTTCATATGCCCATATGCAAAGTCCTTTTCAAATTGTGGTTGCCACTCGTATGACGAATGCTTCATTCCAAGAGGACTGAATATAATCTCCTGTGCTAGTTGCTCTAGTCCCTTTCCTGTTATTTTCTCCAATACTACTTGCAGATAAACTAAACCTTCACCACTGTAGCCATATTTAGCCCCAGGCATACCGTGGACTCTCAATTTTTGGTCCGTTTCAAAAAATCGCCAATTTGCAAACCCAGTGGTATGAGCCAAACACATTCTTGCTGTAATATGATGATAAAGTGTGTCTTGCCTCAGGTCAGAATAATCATCATGCCAGCGTGTTTGTGGTTCATATTCATATATCTTTTTAGGTAAGTAAGATTCAAGTGGGGTGTCTAGGTCGATGACTTGATCCTCTACTAGTTTCATAACTATCACACTAAACACCGCTTTGCTAAGAGACGCTCCATAAATGTTGGTAGAATCAGTAAGCACTAACTTTTTAGGGAAATCCTTATATCCAACAACATTCTGATAGACATTTCGGTTATCATTGAATATGGCAATGGCCATTCCTTGCACGTTAGCATCGGTAACTAATTCATTAATTTTCTGTGTGATCGAATCTTTAGAAATCTTACTTCCATCTAAGCGCCCTATGTCTTGCTCTTTATTCATGGTACAATTAAAAAAGGTACAAAGTAGCAGGAACAATAAGCTTAAATTTAATACTTTGGCAGGTTTGATCTTTAAGAATGGTATTGATAAAGGGTAGTAGCACTTTTCTTTTTGAAGTACATAAACGATATTAAAAATCACGATTCCAACACAAATCGGCATGGTAAAAATGAAAATGAAAAAGCCCCATTTTTCTATTGTAACCAAGCTAACAAATGATAAAAGAACAAGGATAAATGCTGTAATTTGAAAGTTGATGACCTTTACGCCATGTTTATAGTAGATTGGGTTGTCATCTCTTTTATGGATCCAAAGGAAAAGAGGAATCAGCACATTACTCGGTGGTAAAAAAACCCCTAAAAGAGGTGTTGCATGCAGCAATAACAACCATTTCTTCTTGATAGATTCTTCTTTGGGATTATCTAAAGGCAGTAGATCATTTACCTCTATTTCTAGAGCAACCGCTAGTAATTTAATGGTTTTCAGGTGAGGATTAACTTCTGATTTTTCTATACGCTGAATCGTACGAACGGTGACATTCGTTTTATTGGATAATTCCTCCTGAGAGAATCCCATGATCTTTCTGTGATATTTTAAGCTTTCAGCAAGCGATGGGTTGTCCATGAATTTCAATATTTAGTGATGAAGCAAATGTACCCAATAGTGTCTGCTTTTTACACGACATTTAGGTGTCATGTTGCTGTCATTGCCTTATATTTCTAGCCTATTACTCATTACTAATACTGTATCTACGCCATATTAGGAATATCTTCTTTAGAAAATTGATACGTTTCACCCTCTTCCTTTTCTTTCAGCTTTTTCACCAATTCAAGAGCATCAGGCACAACATCACTACACAAAATGATCAATGAACCTTTTCTTGCATTTTTCACAGCATACAGAATTGCATCTTTTTCTGATGGAATGATGGTTATCTTTTTATTTGGGTCCGTCATTTTGATTCCATCATCAAGCATGTTTATTAATTCCTCTTCAGTCTTCCCTCTTAAACGCTTGTCTTGACGTATGATAATCTCGTCCGCTATTTCTGCAGCTATACTGCCCATTTCATTGTTGTCTTCGGTTCTTCTATCCCCTATTCCAGCGATGATACATACACGATGACTTGCTTCGAGATTATCGGTAAATTGTTTTAAAGCTCGCATTCCTGCAGGATTATGAGCATAGTCTAAAATAATACTAAACTCTTTAAACTTAAATAGATTAAGTCGTCCTGGTGTCTGAGACGGAGAAGGCATAAATGTCTCTAGGGATACTTTTATATCTTCCATAGAGAAGCCCTTGATATAAGCCGTCAATACAGCTGGTAGCACGTTCTGAATCATAAAAACAGCCTTGCCACCAAATGTTAATGGAACATTTGCAGCTTTCATTATCCGCATTTTCCATTGTCCTTTGCAAATGGTGATAAATCCATCTTCATATATAGCACATAGTCCACCTCGCTTCTGAATGGCTCTAATGTGAATGTTGTTCTCATCTAATGAAAATAATGCCACATTACATTCGACTTTTTTACGCATCTCATAAACCAATTCATCATCCGCATTCAAAATGGCATATCCATCAGGTAATACTGTTTCAGGAATAACACCCTTAACTTTTGCCAATTGTTCTATGGTTTGAATTCCTTTTAGACCTAAATGGTCTTCAGCGACATTCGTTACTATTCCTATATCACAGTTTTTAAAAGCAAGACCAGCTCTTAGCAATCCACCTCGGGCACACTCAAGCACAGCAAAATTGACCGTAGGGTCACGAAGAACAAACTCGGCACTTACCGGTCCAGTACAATCACCTGTCATCAGAAGTCTATTTTGGATATATACCCCATCAGAGGTTGTATATCCAACTTTGTAGCCCTTCATCTTGGCCATATGAGCAATCAATCTAGTGGTGGTTGTCTTACCATTTGTTCCTGTCACCGCTATGATTGGAATTCTTGATGTCGATCCAGGAGGGAAAAGTTTGTCAATTACTGGTGCAGCTACATTTCTAGGCAGACCTGTTGTTGGCGCTAGGTGCATTCTGAATCCAGGACCTGCATTTACTTCTAACACGGCTCCACCTACATCTTGAATAGGCTGACTAATATCATCCGTCATGATATCAATACCACAAATATCCAAATCTATAATCTTGGAAATCCGCTCCGCCATAAACACATTTGCAGGATGAATAATATCTGTGACATCTTCTGCCGTTCCACCAGTACTAAGATTGGCAGTATCTTTTAGTATTAATTTTTCTCCATTGGGCAATACAGAATCCAAAGTATAACCCGCAGCAGAGATTAAATTTTCTGTTAGTTCATTGATTTTTATCGCTGTCAGTACCTTTTCATGTCCATAGCCCCTTCTTGAGTCACTATTGACAGTATCGACTAGTTCTTTGATTGTATCAGTTCCGTTTCCAACAACATGGGCTGGTGTCCTTTTAGCTCCAGCCACCAATACGTTATTTACAACCAAAAGACGATAATCCTCGCCTGTAATAAATCGTTCCACGATGACAGACCGAGAAACCTTTTGTGCTTCATGGAAAGCTGGCAATGCTTCTTCGTAGGAATTGATATTCACTGTTATCCCTCTTCCATGATTACCATCAATCGGTTTGATCACCAAAGGAAACTTCACATAATCACAGGCCTCTTCTAGACTACTTTCTCGACGAATAATCTCACCTCTTGGAACTGGCACTTCTGCTTGCTCTAATAAGTACTTCGTATCTTCTTTGTCGCATGCAATCTCTACACCGATGTTACTTGTTTCACTTGTGACTGTTGCTTGGATTCTCTTTTGATTGGCACCATACCCTAGCTGACAAAGTGAATACTTATTAAGCCTAATCCATGGTATGCCTCTGCTTTGCGCCTCTGCCACTATTGATCCAGTACTTGGACCTAATCTAGAATCTTCTCGCATCTCACGCATGGTCTGGATATCATCCGTCATATCATAAGGTTCTCCTTTGATAAGCGCTTCACATATGGCTACTGATTTTTTTGCCGTATATCTTCCAACACTTTCTTCTATATAAGCGAACACTACATTATAAACGCCTTCTTCTCCATATCCTCTTGTCCTTCCAAAGCCAACATCCATCCCAGCCAAAGTTTGTAACTCTAAGGCAATATGTTCGATAATATGTCCCATCCATGTACCTTCTTTCATTCTCTCAAAAAATCCACCTGGAGTCCCCACCGAACATCGATGTTCATACATTGTTGGAAACATTTCAGTAATTCGTTCATAGAACCCATCCACCTTATTTGAAGGGTATTCTTCCATCTCCTGTAAGTCTAAGACCATCACAATTAACTTATGTCTACGCACTGACCAATAATTTGGCCCTTTCATTGCATTGATAGAGACTATTTCCATATGTATATTTTTTAATTAGTATTATTTCAAGATCAATTCGAAATGTATCTATTTATTTTGGGAATTGATGAACATATCGTGCTTTTATTTGGAAGATTTTGATTTTTCTCACTTTTAGAAGTTCATTATAAGTCAAGAATAATCGATTATTACATTAAACAATTGACAAATAGGAGATTAACATATAATAGATATCGTTTATAGCTTTAATAAACCTACTTTTGCGGCTTAATCGAGGGAAGAGAAAAGAGAAGAAATATGACAGAACCTAAAGGTACATTGATCCCAATAGGAGGAAATGAGGACAAAGGAGCAGTACTTACAGAACAATATAGCTTAGAATTTATAAGTGAAGGCATCCTCTATCAAGTTGTTCAGGAAAGTGGTGGACCTGATGGGTTATTTGTTGTCATTCCCACTGCTTCAAGCATCCCCGTAGAAGTAGGTGAAAATTATCTTTCTGCTTTTGCTAAATTGGGTTGTAAGAATGTCATCGTTTTAGACATTGATGATAAAAGTAAAACAGACTTACCACACAATCTAAAAGCGATGCAAGAGGCAAATTGTGTCATGTTTTCTGGTGGAGACCAAAGCAAGATCACTGATAAAATAGAAGGCACTCAACTTCATGAAATATTATCAACTCGATATCAAAATGAAGAAGGGTTTGTCATTGCTGGAACAAGTGCCGGAGCGATGGCCATGTCAAAGGAAATGATAGCAGGCGGAAGCAGCACAGAATCATTTATCAAAGGTGCGGTCCGAATGTACCATGGGCTTAGTTTATTACCCAATGTAATGTTCGATACTCACTTCATCATGAGAGGTAGGTTTGGTAGAGTATCAGAAGCGGTAGCAAAACATCCTAATTTACTTGGAATAGGACTCGCGGAAGATACTGGCTTGATCATCAAGAAAGGCAATGAAATGACAGTAATAGGATCAGGAATGGTAATCGTATTTGATGGTCATGATCTTGGTCATAATAATCACAAACTACTAAAAGACGAGACTCCATTGACACTTACAAATCTTAGAGTCCACGTTCTTTCAAATTCAGATAAGTTTTATCTAAAAGATCGTAAAGTAGAGGCACAATCTATGCGTTCGCATTTAGCACTTGCCTAGTCTTTGTAAATAGAAATTGTTTTTTCTCCTTCTGAAGTCATCTTAGCTCTATACATTCCTTCTGTGTTAAAAGGCATTGTAATATTTCCATGCACATCTACTGCAATGAGGCCACCATCTCCGCCTATTTGCAAAAGTCTTTTGTTGATCACTTCAGAAGCTGCGTCTTCTAAACTGAGTCCTTTAAATTCCATTAAGGCGGATACTTCATAGGCTACTACTCCTCTAATAAAATATTCTCCACTTCCTGTGCAAGATACGGCACAAGTCAAATTATTGGCATAAGTTCCTGCACCTATCATTGGGCTATCTCCTACTCTACCGAATCGCTTGTTGGTCATTCCTCCAGTTGAAGTGGCAGCGGCTATATTTCCATCTTGATCTAATGCCACAGCACCGACTGTTCCAAATTTCGAATCTTTCTTAACCGAATGGTCGAGTTGAAAACTATCGGTATCTCTTATATTAAGCCATTGTTTATGCCTGAGATCATCATGAAAATAGGAAGGGTCTAATATTTTATAATCCAAAGACTTTGCAAACTTCATTGCTCCATCACCAGCAAGAAAGACATGCTCTGTGTGCAACATTACATCTTTAGCAAGCGAGATAGGGTTTTTTATTCCTGTTATCGTAGTGACCGCACCAGCTTTCAAATTGCTCCCATCCATGATGGATGCATCCATCTCATGTGTTCCTTCTGATGTAAACACACTTCCTTTTCCAGCATTAAAAAGAGGGCTATTTTCTAAATTTATAACCGCTTCCTCTACAGCTTCCATCGCCGAACATCCATCTTCAAGCTTCTTATATGCTGATGTGATTGCTAGATCTAGACAAGCTCTATAAGCTGTCTCTTTCTCTAATGTCATGTTGCCTTTTACCAATGTACCAGCTCCTCCATGAATAGCAATAGTGTATTTTTTCATTCTGATCATTTATGAAGCGCAAATGTAATCGAAGTTTAATGAAAAGGAAGAGGGATAGAAAAATTAAAAAGGATGCAAATGATTAACAGCATCCTTTAAATCTCATGGAAAAGACAGTACAACAGATAAAATTTCAAATACAAATAATAAAAAAATACTGTGATCCAATGCTATAGGTCTGTCATTTGATTGGCCGATGATAAATGGAAAAATCCAGTCTTATACTAGACTAAATATAAATGTCTGTGAAAGATGTCCAACCTACCCTACCGGATAGCTAGGACACCTTTCACAGATTCTTCTTCTAAACTATTTCCTCACATCCCAATAGGCCGATACTTGGCCAAACTGAAAGTGGATAGGTTGATGTGCAGGATCATTTTTCCATAAATACAAATTAGGATTCTTTTGAAACAGCAGAATCGTATCAGAACCGCCAAACCTAAACTTGCCGAACTCATCTCCTTTTTCCACTTTCTTACCTAAGAGTTTTTTATACATGTCTACGCCAGAAACTTGTGCCATCCCAATCGGCACCGCTGCGACAAGACCAATTTCCTCGCCAGTATCAACAACAAAAACCCCTCTGGATTGATTAAATTCATATCCTCCGCCTGCACTATCAGGAGCATGAAACTCGCCATCACCAGTAAGTTGAACATCGAGAAAGACTTTTCCCTCAACAATTTTGCACGCTTTCACTGTTCCGTCGACAGGTGAATGAAACCTGTGATAATCGAATGGACTCAGAAAATAATGAACAAATGTGCCTCCATGGAATGCTTTGGCAAGCTCTTTATCATCTAGCAACTCACTGACAGTGTTTACTGAGTGTGTCCCTTTTAATCTTACGCTAGTAGGTTTTCCATTGATACCAAGTACATTCCCTTTTTCATCGATAGGATACATCTCTTTGTAAGTGCAATCCGCTGGAGAAGTGATGGCATTATTGTTTCCAGGTTCGGCAACGGGTCTTAAGGGAGAGTGACCTTTTTTGTCTGCCCCATTAAACTCGCGGTAGAAAAAATTATTAAAGGTTTTCCACTTCTTTGCGTTATCGCTGTATAGCGGGAAATTGTACATTGAATCTGCCATAAAAGAGGCCATCGCTGATAAAGGAAGAGATTCATCCGTATCCAGAAAAGCCCCCCAATCAACTGCAAATTCAGTCAACCATTTAGAAAAATCAAATTTCCCTTTTTTATAGGACTGCAACGTAGTGTTAGTCAATGGCAAAATCTGATCTACCAAAAAATAGAACTGGCACAACAAATCATAAACCTTCTGATTATAACCATTTTGGGTATTATCACTGGTCCACGCATTGGGATACATTGGATCATCGATTTCATTAGGAATTAAAACCAGATACTTCTCCACATAGTCAAGGTATGCCTCTGGAGAAGTTGGCCAGCCTTCACCATCAAATACATTATCAATGGCATGATAGAGATCAGGGTGAAGTTCAGCCATGCCTCTATTCTGTGCTATCATTAAAGACGTATACAAAGCAAGATTAAAGTCTTCGTCTTTCTTAATTTGTTTTTTTAAATCTTGGTAGGATTGTGTGGTCTTTGGCCATTTGGGGTTTGATTTTTTCATTTTTTTGGTTGTTTAAGGTTATTTAAGATTATTATAAGTTGAAGTTGAACATGATCGAATAGAATGCAAAGGATAGTGTATAAAAATTTCCTTTACACCTCAATATTATGATCTATAAATGAGCTTTAAAAAACTACTAAAGATGGTAAATCCTTTGAATTTGAGTAAGTTATAAAATTATTGTAACTTATAGCGTGTGTTTATTTTAACTGCATATTACATAATAAAAGTTAAAATTATGAGACAATTAATGAATATTCTTTTTTGTCTGTTACTTTCAAGCACAGTATCAGCCTGTATTATTAATCAATTAGTTGCAGAAACCAACAATGGTGTAAACTGGCCTACAGCGGCACCGACCTGGGGACAAAGTTTTGATGCTTGCCAAGATGGAGATGTTTGGGAGATTGCGTTTTGTCCACAATGGACTACAACTGGCCTTCACACCTTGATTTTAACGGATATTAATTGTGTGACGATGTGGACGGTTAACAATATAAATTTGGCTGATGGCATTCAAGTAGTTGTAGATTTGGCAACAGGGTCTGGGACAAGCAGGACAGTGGTATCAGGGACTTCATATGTTTTCAACTGATAGGTCCTGCGGGAACAAACCTTCAACTAAATCTTTCCTGGGTTGATCCTTATCCCACTGGGGCAGACAGGACGGATGGTTGCGCTAGTTATGGATTGGATTGGTGGTTTCGTGTTTCAATAGATGAGCCATTAAGTCCACTTCCGATTGAACTTTCCTCATTTGATGCTAAAGTGATTAAAAATGGTTCTGCTGTTGAATTGAATTTTGAAACAGCTTCTGAAATAGGTGCTTCTCATTTTGAAATTGAAAATTCCTTCGACGGAAAATCATTTCAGACTATAGGGACTATTGAAGCATCAGGATCTATCAATAAAGGGGAATCTTACATATTTGTACATCAAAAACCCCATACAAATAATAACTATTACCGCTTAAAGCAAATAGATGAAGATGAAAAATTTGAATACTCCAAAATTGTTCATGTTTATATAAAGTTGCATGATCTAAGCCATCGTGTTTCTCCGAATCCGACGCAAGGCAATATTGAGGTGTTTTTTGATCTAAATATTGATAAGGAGTTAAATCTTCATTTGTTCAACTTAAATGGTGAATTATTAAGCAGCCAGCAATTGGTCCATAAAGCATCTAAAATCTCTTTTGATGGGAATGATTATTCCCCTGGAATATATCTATTGCAAGCCGTCCAAAATGGGCAACTCCTATGGGTAGACAAAGTGATCAAACAATGAAGTGAGTTACAAGTTCTACTGTCAAATAAAACCAAAGATTTGATAATCGCTAATATTTTTTGAAGTAAAAGAAACTAAATAATATCAAGATTTATCGGACCTGTGATATATGTAGGCTGCGGTAATAGCCCAGCTTAAATTATACTGACTTGTTGTTAGTAGTTAATATCGTAAAAAAGAAAAGAAATCTTATTTTTATCATTTTCATATTTTATTCCTTGTACTATATTTAAGGTTAGAAGTGAATTCTATTATAATAAAATCCAATATTCGTTTTCTTTAGATTGCGTTTGAAAATTTACTTTTTATTACTAACAAGAAGTGTAAATGTTCATTCAAGATAATCAACTTCGCCATATATCGGTTATGTATTCGGTTATCGTTGCAATTGACTTTTTTGATATTAACACTACATCATACTAAATATAAACAATAAAAAGCAGGTTACAAAGGAACACATGTGATATTAAGAGATTCTAACAATAGCTACATAAATGACCTCAGGCTTCTCTCTCTGTCCCCGAATATCCTGTTCGTGTATGCTTAGTTGCATAGACAAGAAACTAAGTTAACCTAAGAAAACGAACCAGAGGAAAATCTGTAGGATTTTCCGAGTAAACACAGGCTAGCAATTAATTATTCACATTGTTTTGCTTTAGTGCTTTTTTAAAGATATCTATATGCTTCTCAATAAGCTCTTTTACTTCCTCTTTCTAACTGTGAAAAATCCAGTTCAAACAAAATTGCATAATTACTAAAATCAAATGCATCTTGGTAAAAAACTCGGGTAATGGTTTTTTAATTGTATTACTCTATTTCCGTTTCAATAGCGATCGAAAAATTTGTGTTAGGTTCAAGGGTTTCATAGCTTGGCTTTTGCGTTATATCATTAGATTCACTCTCAAGATCGGGTAGCCCGAGCCAAGGTTCTATACACACATAATCGGCACCTGGCTTAGACCACAAAGCAAGATGAGGATAATCTATAAATCGAACTATGATTCCTTTTTTCTCGTTTTTTCTTCGCAATCGAATCCATTCGAAATCTATGTCAGAAAATATTAAAGCATCTTCATTGAATAATGTATCCGAAAGTAAAAGTATCTCTTCATTGCTTTCAATTTTACGTTTGTGATGAGATCGTAATCCTGATGCTCCTAATGTATCGGCCATAAAGTCAAATTGAGCAGGAAATTCAATGACATAGTCTGATAACTTTATATGCTCACTTAAAGGGCACGCATATGCCGTATGTCCACCACAGGCGAAATGCATAATAACTGAATCTCGATTTTCAACTTCATAAGTCATAATTAAACGCTTATCAATGAGCTCATACTTTACCGAGAAAAGAAATCTGAATGGATATTGTTTTAATGTTTTCGCTGAGCTTACTAGCGTAAAAGCACACTTTGAGACTCCGTGTTGTTCAAAATTAAGCATATCATTGTTTCGAATAATACCATGCTTAGGCATTGCATAGTCTTTACCATTATTAACAACCTTATCGTCTTTAATCCTGTCTCTTATACACATCTCCGAGCCCACGAGACAGGCAGAAATCT
>CAJXUU010000024.1 GCA_913061325.1 uncultured Saprospirales bacterium
GTCGGCAGCGTCAGATGTGTATAAGAGACAGCTTGTATTGAAAAGAGATTAGAAGAGATACAAAAGTTACAATTTTGAAAGATTACACAACAGTCATAGGATTAGAAGTCCATGTACAACTGAATACCATCAGCAAAGCATTTTGTGCAGATCCCAACAAGTTTGGACAAGAACCAAATACTAATATCAGCGCCGTCTCATTGGCTTTACCGGGTACATTACCTGTACTTAATGAAGAACAAGTAGCTTCTTCTGTAAAACTGGCTCATGCTTTGGGTTCTACCATCAATAAAGAAAACCGATTCGATAGAAAAAATTACTTCTACCCAGATCTGCCTAAAGGATATCAAATAACCCAAGAAAAACTACCCATCTGCGTTGGTGGAGAAATGGTTTACATGTCTGAAGGAATAGAAAAGACTATACGTATCCATCATGTACATATGGAAGAAGATGCTGGTAAGAGTTCTCATGATCTGCATGATCTATATAGTATGGTAGATATCAATCGAGCAGGAACACCTCTTGTAGAAATAGTAACTGAACCCGACTTAAGAAGTGCTCAAGAAGTGCATGACTTCATTGCGGCTCTTCAGCAATTGGTAAGATACCTCGATATTTCAGATGGGAATATGGAAGAAGGCTCACTCCGATGTGATGTAAATGTATCCGTCATGCCTAGCGACAGCGACATATATGGAGAACGAAACGAAGTTAAAAATGTAAACTCCAAAAAATTCGCCAAAACAGCGGTTGAATATGAATCTCAAAGACAAATCAAGATTCTAGAAGCTGGTGGCACAATATCTATGAATACCCTACTTTTCGATCCTGCGAAAGGCACTACTGCTCCAATGAGAAGTAAAGAAGAAGCAAATGATTACAGATATTTTCCTGATCCTGATCTACCACCAATTGTACTTTCTGATTCTTTTATAGATGAATGTATAGCTTCTGTTACACTACTTCCTTGGACTGCCAAATCAATACTCAAAGACAAATATGGTCTTTCAGATTATGATTCTGAAATCATAAGTAGGGAAAAATCAACTGTTGATTTTTTCCAACTGTTTGATCTTCCAACTAAGTCCTTCTCAACTCTAGCGAGCTACATAGCCAATCAAATATTCCCTTATATCAATGAAGGTCAGATCGATCTCATTGATCTTAATGTGGCTAACATCACAAAATTCATCACACTTATTGATAGCGGTACAGTATCAAGATCCGCTGCTCTAAAATCTCTATCTGACGAAGTTCTTAGATCAACTGTAATCGATCTAGACATCGAAAAATTAGCCCAAAAACACAACCTTATCCAATCTGACGATCAAGACTTCTTAGAAACAATTATCGCAGAAGTCCTCGCTCAGAATGAAGGAAAAGTAAAGGCTTACCGAAGTGGTAAAAAAGGACTGCTTGGCTTTTTTATGGGTCAAGTAATGGGGAAAAGTAAAGGAAAAGCGAATCCGAAAGTATTGACTGAGAAGTTAGAAAAGGCACTGGCTAAAGATTAGGCATAGACTACGGAGGTCTTAGAGACCTCCGTAGTCTTCATCCCATCAATTATTTCATTATCTTACTTCGAATTAAAGCTAAGATACAACCATGAACACTTTTGCTTCTTTCATCCCTGAAGGATACTACCATGTTTACAATCAAACAAATGGTAAAGAGTTACTTTTTAAGTCAGATGAAAATAGAAGATATTTTCTGCAGCGATTTCGCAACTACCTAAAACCTTTCCATTTCGTTCATTCTTATGCCTTAATGTCAAATCATTTTCATTTTTCTGTTCAAGTAAAAAATGAAGAACAGATACTTGAGCAAATCTCTAAAATCAAAGTTGGGGAACGAACAAAAGTGATGAATGAGTTTCTTTTGGTTACAAACAGTATTTTGACTAACGAAAAGAGGACATCGGAGGTCTCGGAGACCTCCGATGTCCTTAACCGTTTAATCATTCATCAATGGCAAAGATTCTTCCTCAGTTATACAAAGTCATTTAATAAAGCTCACAATCGCTTAGGTAATCTATTTCGTCAAAAATTTAAACGTTCAGCATATGATCCTGAATTAAAATTCCAGTACCTACAATATTACATACATCATAATGCAAGAAAACATGGAATAGTCAACAATTTCAAAGATTACAAACATAGTAGCTACCATGAAATCATAAATGAAAATGATTCTTTGATCAATATTTCAAAAATATTCCTTTGGTATTCTGAAATTCAGGAATTTATTTCATTTCATGAAGGAAGCCACTATGAAGAAGTATTTGAAAACATCGATTTGGATGGATTTATTAAAAAGTAGTTCTTATATAAAACAAAGATATCGGAGGTCTTGAAGACCTCCGACATCTACAGCTAATTTTTCTGCAGAATTTCTGTGAAATGTCCGCTACAAAAATTTACTCCGTCGCGCGTTTGCTGCGCAAGCCGCGCTTTAATCATATATCTTCCGTTGAGCATTCATTACATACTTAGCCAGTCTGATTACTTGTTGCGTATATCCGTATTCATTGTCATACCAGACGTATAACACAATATTTTTACCATCGGCTGATATTTTAGTTGATGGGCTGTCGAATACGCTGCAGCATGTGTTGCCGATAATATCGCTAGATACTAGCTCTTTTTCGAAAGAAAACTTGATTTGATTGCGAAGTGGCCCTTCTAAAGCCGAACTTTTCATAATCATATTTATCGAATCTACATCAGTACCTTTAGTTAATGCAAGATTCATAATTGCAAGTGAACCATTTGGTGTTGGAACTCTTACTGCACTACCTGTTAGTTTTCCATCTAGATGAGGAAGCACTTTAGCTACAGCTTTTGCTGCTCCCGTCTCTGTGATCACCATATTGACAGCTGCAGATCTACCTCTTCTGTGCTTTTTGTGCATATTATCCAGTAGGTTCTGATCATTCGTATATGCATGTATTGTTTCGACATGTCCACTGACGACTCCAAATTGGTCATCTATTACTTTCAGTATTGGTACTATGGCATTTGTTGTGCATGACGCTGCTGACCATACATCGCAGTCATCCGTTTTGTATTCTAAGTTATTGACACCGTAGACTATGTTCGGTACTCCTTTTCCTGGTGCCGTAAGTAAGACCTTTTTGATACCTTTTGACTTGATATGCAACGATAGTGCTTCTTTATCTCTCCACACACCCGTATTGTCAATTACAAGTGCATTATCAATTCCGTATTCTGTATAATCGATCTGATCTGGATTTCGGGCAGCGATCATCTGAACTTCTTCACCGTTGATGATCATCTTTCTATTTTCTTTATCAATTTCGATCACACCTTTGAAGGGACCATGTACAGAATCCATTCTTAGCAAATCAGCTCTTTTGATAATTTGGTCTACATCATTATTTCGAGTGACGATAGCTTTCAATCTGAGCTGTGCACCAATGCCTGTCATATCAATGATAGCTCTAGCACACAAACGGCCTATACGCCCAAAACCATATAACACAACATCCACAGGCTTTTCCCAATCTATATCAGTGCCCGCTTTCAGAGAAGACAATTCTTCATCTAGAAAAGCTGCCATACTTGAATATTTATCCCCACTTTTGAGCCATTCACTGCTTAGCTTACCTATATCAACTTTCGATAGTTCTAGATTCATTTCTAGCATCGCTTTTGCTATCTCAGCAGACACCTTTACAGTGATAGGTTCGCCAACAAATTCTCTAGCATAAGCATGCAAGCTTAATAGCTCTGATATATTTACTTCATTAAGAGAATTTCTAAAAAGGATAAGTTCGATTCCTTTTTTATACATCAACTCTCCAATATAGAAATTGAGAGCTGTGGCAGATCGTTTTTTATCGATCCAAGCTGCCGTGTTATCAATCATACTTGTTCATTTTGTGTTAGGTAGTGCGAAGGTATGAAATGTTGTGGAAAGTGAATTGTAAAGGCTAAGAGCTTTATTTAATGTAAATTTTTGTTTGTGTATTGTTGACTCCAATTGTAAAGTGTAAAGTGTATACTCCTGACGGAATCTCTGGAAGCGTTATTTGTATATCCTCTTTGCTATTGTGATAATACTCGACTGGGATCATTCTTCCTGAATTATCAACTAAATGCAGTGAGACTGGTCCCGTATTTTCCGCTTTATACTCAACTGTAATTTCCCTTCCTGACATTGCAGGGTTAGGATACACATTAGGCTTAAAAAGGTAAGGCTTCAATAAATCATCTAAATTATTTATGATATCAAATAAATCGCCTTCTACCTCTAAAATCATAAAATTGGAGTTATTAAAATCATCTAATTTTGTACCATATATCGTGGATGTAGAGTTCGATTCTTCTTTCACATAAAACAAAAAGTGATCTTCTGAAACCTCTATTATTTCATAAATTCGAGCATCTAAGGGTATGGATATAGGATCATCATGCAATGTCCCATCAGGATTGTATGTTATAAGGACATTCTCCGCTCTCGCATCAACCGGGTTTTCAAATAAACCTATATCCTCTGTTTCAAAACTATGCCCTTCTACTTCAATACTTTCTCTGAATAAAATAAAAGGTACTACGAGGTTGTCCAATGTGAGTCCCCCTCCTATTACTACGGCAGAGTAACCGCTTTGATAGAGCTTTATCCATGGATCGTCCCAGCTAGGTGGTACGTACCCAAAAATCGCAATCCCGTCTTCTGAATATTTTTCTATTTCTACATCTCCTAGAGTGAGGTTAGGCATATTTCTTTGTGCTCCATGCAACATCAATGAACCATCCTCCTCTATTTGTATCTTATGAAATCCCTTACAGTTGCATGTAGATTGTATATAATCGATCAGATCACCGTCTGGAGTTATTTTAAAAAAAGCATACCCTGTACCATATACCGTATTCTCTGGTATAGGTGTGCCATCCCAATAGGTACGCCCAGACATTTTCGTAGCAATGACAAGATTGCCATCTTCAATAACTTTTATATCAAATAGGTGGTCTTTATCAATATCAGTGCTAAATTGTCTAGACCATTCTTTTACACCTGTCTTCCAATTGATTTTGTGAATGTGTTTAACATTCCAATTAGGATCAATAACTTCGGGAAAAAATTCTCCCATAAATTCAAATGTGTCTTCATTTGTCCTAGTCACCACGTATAAGTAGTCTCCATCAACTGTCATCATATCTGTTTCTATGCGTGAAGCTTCAGAAGCTTTAGTCCAAAACATCAGTGAATCGGTCACATAATTAATCACGGCAATGTAACATTCATATTCGGCGGTCTCTGGCAATACTTCAGGAACATACGTCTTACCATTTAGAGTACAATGAGTTGACACCGATTCCATGGCAATTATAGAATCATTTTTATAAAATCCTCCAGTATGTTGGTAGCCTCCAGAGAGATTGCCAGGATTGCTAATGTAATCGTAGTTTACAAAGCCTTCTCCTATTTTATAATCTAGAATAACTTTACTTTGATCATTTGTTTGCACAAAGCCATTTGAATTGGGAATAGCTATATGTACAAAGCTATCAATCTCCAGATCATCCGTAAGGTATCTTGAAGATTCAGAATTGTCACGGTTCTCTATTATCGCATAAAAGTGATCTCCATTTCTTTGTAATGTTTCTGTCATTCTACCATCCTCAAATATCCGAGATACACGTAGGACTGTGGGGTCTTGGGCACTTACATTACTTATAATAAAAATTATAAATAGCAATAGGAAAAATAATCGGTAGGTATAAAGTTTAATTGATATTTTCATCTATATCGGCGGTTACTATAAAAAAGAAGAAAGATACTGTATAATTAGTATATTGTATAACCAGAATGTATCAAAGTAAGATTTCAAATCATTATAAAATCAAATCAATTTTCAATTGTAGAGTCAGGGACAAAAATAAAACATGTCCAATAATGGCAAATATGGACAAAAGGGCTTATTATTGTAATGCAAAAACATAATAGCAATGAATGTCAGTTTCACAGAAAAGCAAGCCAAATACATTGAGTCACAGTTGGAGTCTGGTGACTTCAAAAACGCTAGTGAAGTAGTAAGAGATGCAATCCGACTTCATCAAATCTATAGACAGAAAATAATTGACGACTTACGTTCAGAAATATCTAAAGCATGGGATGGACCTACAACCAGTATAAAGCCATCAGAAATAGCAAGAAGGAAATTCAAAGAAATAAAAGCAAAATCTAGCAATGCTATATGAACTTAGTTTTGAAGCTGTTGATGATCTTGAAAATATTTTTGAATATACATTCTATCAATTTGGTAACGACCAAGCAACAAAATATTTAGATTCATTTGATGTACTTTTTAACGACTTATGCCTTAATCCTAATATTGGTAGATTAAGAGGTGAACTTAGAGCAGAATTAAGAAGCGTTAATCATCAAAGTCATATCGTATTTTACAGAATAAGAGATAACAAGATTATAATTATTCGTATTCTGCATGGGTCAAGAGATTTACCCCGCTATTTTTGAAACATTCAATTTTCGCAAAACTACTTTTAAGCAATCAAAATACTATGCTAAAAAAAATACTCCTCTCCATACTGCTACTACTCACCATAGTAATCAGCACAGCCTTATATATCAATTACCCAAAACTGAGTATAATATCTTCCTATGCCGCTAAAAAAATGTGCTCATGTACGTTCATCGCCGAGCGTTCTCAGGAGTCGATTCAAACTCAAGATTTAGGTATGGGACCTTTGGCTTATTCATCAACTACTATAGATAGGGAAAATAAAAGAGTGACTTCATCTGTATTTGGATTGAATGCCAAAACTGCAGAGTATAGAGGAAAACTTGGATGCGTCCTGATCCAAGGAGAAGATGATTATAAAGTTTCCTTTTCTAACAGTGAAATGACTGCTCCAGATCTCGCAGAAATAAATTATCCATATGGTGACAAGGTAGAAATCCACAAAACAAAGGGAATTAATCATGATTTAGTGCAAAAGTTCGTTAACAATGCCTTCGATGAAAATGGTGCTATGACCTCAAAAAGGACAAGAGCTGTGGTTGTGCTTCATAAAGATTCTTTGATTTATGAACAGTATGCTGATGGCTATGATGCCGATACTGAAATTCTTGGTTGGTCAATGACTAAGAGTATCATGAACACTTGGGTTGGAATGATGGTGAAGGATAGTATCGTAAATCTTGACGATAATAATCTATATCCAGAATGGGCTAACGATGATCGTAAGGACATCACTCTTAATAATCTAATGCATATGAGTTCTGGACTGGACTGGTCTGAAATTTATAGTGAAATATCCCCAGCAACCAAGATGTTATATGACTCAGAAGACAATGCTAAAGTAGCACGTCAACAAGGTTTAGAAGCCAAAGTGGGTGAACATTGGGAATACTCGTCTGGAACGACCAACATTATTTCAGGATATATGAGGGATAAATTCAAAGATCATGCGGATTATCTCAGATTTCCATATGATCGTATATTCTCAAAACTCAACATGGATAACACAACTATGGAATGCGATGAATCTGGAACCTATATCGGATCTAGCTATTGTTATGCTACGCCAAGAGATTGGGCTAGATTCGGCACTCTATATTTGAGAGATGGCGTATGGAATGGAGAACGATTATTACCAGAAGGTTGGGTCGAATATTCTAAAACAATTGTACCTGATAGTGGCGGTAAGTATGGTGCTCAATTCTGGACCAATGGTGGTGGGTCGATGTATCCGGATGCTCCTCATACTATGTTTTCTTGTAATGGGTATGAGGGACAGTTGGTTGCGATTATCCCATCTAAAGATTTGCTTATTGTAAGAATGGGGCTGAATAGTGGGTTTGATTTTAATGGCTTGTTGAGTGGGGTTTGTGGTGCTGTTGAATAATTGCATTGTATTAATAATCATTTTTTGATTGAATAAGTACATTTAGATTTAATGTATAATGTTTTGAAAGTTTTATTATGTTCGCCTCGCCGGCTAGGCATTCATTTTGTCATTGCCACAAAACGAATCAAAAAGTCTAGGCTTGTATATTTTCTTAACGCAAATAATCAAGATAAATACTAAACCCTGAAAACTCACTACGTTCAAACAGTTCAGACTTCTAAACGTATTTCTAATAATTATTCACTAAAAATCTAAATGCCATTATAATATGAACTATTTAATAATAAAATGCGGGCTATTGTTAATGATTGTAGGTCTATTGAGTTCATGTCGTACGACTAAAGATGATAGCTCAAATGGATTCGAGAACAAATACTTTGGCATCAAAGGGGCCGACTGTGTAGAAAAGGCAAATCCTGATGCGATTGACAGTTATGTAGGTACTTTAGAGTGTGGTTGTGTTACATTTTATTATGATTATGGGAAGTATAGTAATCCTGGTCCATTGACACGAAAAGAGGAATTTCGGAACTCATTTGATGCATATCACCATATTAAGTATTTTAAAAACAGGATGGTGGATCCTAAAGTGTTTAAGCTATTTCTAGATAGTGTGTATGTGATTGATGTTCGGCCTAAATTGGATGCTGACCAATTACTTTTTGAATGTGATCCTTGTAATGCTATTGCAGAAATAGAATTTAAAAACGATGTATCTTTTTATCCATTTACAATGAGTAAAAAACAACTTTATAAAAGAGAGTTAGAGATTAATTTTAAGGACAGAGGAAGACTACGATATAAATATTATTCTGATAGTGAATCTGAGCCTGCGATTTATGTGACACCAATTCAAAATAGATTCAAAAAGAAAAATTGTCTTTCTTTGACGATTGCGAATTCAGAATGTGATTCTGAAAAAGTAAACCAGATATTGCAAGCTGTCTATATGAAAGAACAGGAAATAAAATAGATATGCGACCACTTGACTTCCATCAAAACATTATTTTAGAAAATGATCGAGTAATCCTACGTACTTTGGATGCAGAATACTTTGACCTTCTTCTCCCCTATTCTATCAATGAACCTACACTCTGGCAGTATTCACTCACGCCAGCGAATGGCCGTGATAATCTTAATAATTACATTAATTTTGCGCTTGCAAAACAAAATAGTGAGGATTCTTATCCATTCATTGTTTAGGATAAAATGACTCAAAAACATGAAGGTAGCACACGATTCTATGACTATCAGAAAACCCACAATACAATCCAGTTAGGTTACACTTGGTATGGTTCAGAATTTTGGGGAACAGGCCTCAATCAAAATTGCAAACATTTGATGCTTTCTTACGCTTTTAACACTCTGGGTATTCATAGAGTTGAATTTCGGGCAGATAATAATAATAATAATAATAATAAACGGAGCATTGCTGCAATGAAAAAACTCGGATGTACAAAAGAAAGGTGTCCTGAGAAGTAATTGCGCTGGTGGAAGTGGAATAAGAAGAGATAGTATTGTGCTCAGTATACTCAAAGATGAATGGAAAAACAACATCAAAGAGAATCTCAAAAAAAGAATAGCTTGATTAATTCTGATCTCAACTCTTACGTATCATTATTGTTACTTTAATACACCATTTTAAAATATATGCGGATAAAAGAACTTACATTATACACAGATAAGTTACAAGCCCAAAAACAGTTTTACAAGTCAGTTTTTTGTGTAGAATTCTCAGAGGAAAGTAATATCCATTTCTCACTTCAAATAGGTTGGACAAAACTTACCTTTAAGAAAAGTATCAACCCTCACATTTATCATTATTGCTATCTCATCCCAAGTAATAAGTTAGAAAGTGCAATTCAATGGCTTAGAGGAAAAGTACACCTTATAGTTACAAACGGTAGTGTCATACACGATCATATACATTGGAATGCAAAGGCAATATACTTCTATGATGGTGCTGGCAATATTGGTGAATTCATTGTAAGGTATGATCTTGAAAATGACATGGAAACTGACTTCTCTTTTAATGACATCCTCTGTATCAATGAAATAGGAGCACCTTCAAATAACCCAAAAACATTAAACAAGTGTTTAGAAACCAAGCTAGAAACTACCATATGGAAAGGTGATTTAGAACGATTTGCTGTAAATGGTGATCAAGAAGGGATGTTTCTTCTTGTAAATAATGAAGTAAAAGAAAATTGGTACCCCACAGATATATTTCCAGAATCTGCACCTTTTGATGCTAAGATATTAAGTAATGGGCTTTTAAATGATATCAGTTTTGACGGAGAGACATTTTCCTGATTTAGATATTAAATAGCAGTCAATTATTTCAGTATTTTTGTCTAATTTAGCCCTTCAAAATCCATAAATCGAAATCTCCAAAATGGAACTACAACCAGACAAAAGAGTCCTCCTCGAAATAGTCAGCACTCGCATGCCTTATGGTAAATATAAAGATTGGTTGGTCTCTGATATTCCTGTCCATTATCTAGTTTGGTGTAAGCAAAAAGCAGCTTTCCCTAATGGAAGATTGGGCGAGCTCATGCAAAATGTACTAGAAATAAAAACCAATGATCTAGGACATATATTAATGGAAATAAAGAGCTGGAAAAGGTAAAAACTAAACAAAAAAAGAGGAAGAAACTACAATTAAGTAATTCCTCCCACTAAGTAAGTATGGGTGCCAATTGGTATTTATGACATTATGCAGTCATCGAAGTCCTGCAGGATCATTTGTATGCGCACCAAACATACACTTAAGGGTAAATTAACTAAACAATATTCTTTCCCAAAAATTATGGCTTAATATCAAATTCATCGTAATCATAATGGTAAAATATGTTTTGAAAATTGAAATTAGGATAACCCAAATCCGAAGTTCATACCATTCAGACGACTGTTGATTTTAAAGTCACAAAAGTTATTTTAAATTACTAGTAAAAAGCACCCTCTGCGCTAACCAATTTCACCTATAGTATTGCCCCTCAATTATTTATACCGATTAAATAAAAATGTAATTATTTTAAATTGTTTAAGATGCTTCTGATACTTCAAAATTGCTTCTCAATCTTATAGGACAAATGCAAGAAATTAAATAAATAGTGCGATATTTATATCTTCACTTGTAAAAGCTAGTATAATTAAATGAAGAACACTTTTATACATCTTGTGATTTTTCTATTTATGGCTCAAATAGGAATCGCTCAAGATCTGTTTTCTGATACTCAATTGAAAAACTTTGTAGATATCTATATGGATACTAAAAAGACTAAAAATATGAGTGTTTATGAATTAGCTACAGTTGATAAATTGAAAGCCCATGGTATATCTAATGCTCGGTACAAAGAGGTCTTCCACACAAGTATTTCAAATAAAAAAATTGAGCTAAGTAAAACCGAGATATCATTTTTCAACGAGATACAAAAGGCAGAAGATCTCCTTAAAAAGGAACAAAAAGTCAAATTGATAGCAGAATGCACATCTAGATCAATTAATTATGACACCTACTTAGAAATCAGAGGAAAATATCACTCAGATATAAAATTCCAAAGATCATTGAAACCATATTTTGATCAATACTTTAAATCGAAGAAATGAGACTGATCATCATATGCATGCTATTACCACTATTCTGTTTTTGTCAGCCACCTACAGATAGATATAATGCTGATTTGTTTAGTGTGTCCGAGACAAATGAATTATTATTTAGTTCCGCGATACCACAACCAAATCCTGGAGGAGGATTCTACGAATGGTTTACTGGACTCCCACTCAATGTGGATGAGTATGACACCAGTCCTGTTAATCTCTATATGGATATTTTCCAACCTGCTGGCGACACATTGTGTCAAAGGCCATTAGTAATCATTGCATTTGGAGGTGGATTCTTAAGTGGAAGTAAGGATCATTGGAGTATCAGACTACTTTGTCAAAACTTAGCAAAACGAGGATATGTTGCGGCTGCAATAGATTATAGATTAGGAATGAACATCTTTGATTCAGACCTTGCAAACAGAGCTGTGTATCGAGGGTTACAAGATGGAAGATCAGCAGTTAGATTCTTTCGGGCTGATGCAGCAGGAGCCAACAATTATAAGATAGATCCAGATCAAATTTTTATCGGTGGACATAGTTCGGGGGCGTTTATAGCGTTACACAATGCATATCTAGACAAAGAGTCGGAACGACCATTGTCTACTTATACATGGTCTCAAGATGGAAACCCAGTTGCAGACCAACTATGTATAGATTGTGTAGGAAATAATCAAGGATACAGTGGGCATGCAAATGCTGTTTTTAGTCTAGCTGGAGCCATAGGATTCACTTCTTTTATTGAATCTGGCAGTGATCCAAGTGTTGTTATGTTTCACAGTACAGATGACGATACAGTGCCATACACTTCTGGAGAGCCGTTTAGTGGCGTTATGTGGTTAGTTATAGGTGATGATCTACCTACTGTATATGGAAGTTCGGAGATAGCTACACGTGCAGATGAAGTTGGGTTACCTTATGATTTTTTCTCCTATACTAATCGTGGTCATGGTGTTCATGAAAATGGTGGAAGTACTCTTTATTCTGATATTATCCCTGGTATCTCTGATTGGTTTTTCGATGAAGAGTTGAAACCCACATCGGATGTTTTATTGGGAGCAAGTATTGTTTGTGATATATGGCTTCAACAAGAATATCAACTTGAAGAAGGAAATGTAAATTATTATGATTGGCAGATAACTGGCGGCAGTTTTAATACTATGAACACTGGTTCAAAAGAAGTAGATCTTACATGGCAAGAAAACAACCCTAGCTATCAATTATCCGTAACTCCATATAGTAAGTTGGATGCAAAAGGAGATGAAACAGTGAAGGATGTAACATTACAAAACAATACGCCAAACACATTCTTAAATCAATCATCAGATTGGTCAGACACTAACAATTGGGACCTATTGCATGCACCATTGGCTTGTGAAGATGTAATTATTAATGAGTCTGATGCTCATATAGATATTATAGTTGCCAGTCCGACTGAAATAAACTCTATCTTTATTGGGGACAACGTAAATTTGTTCGTTAACGATGAATTCACCATCAACCTTAAAAACAATATTGATCCTGTTTATCCTTTAAATCTTAGTGGCTCTATCATCAATAATGGATCTATATACATATACACGACCTTATTGTCTCAACAGACATACCTTACAGAAAGTAGCTCTATTATAAATAATGGTGCTATAAGAATAGAACAAAATCCATAACTTGATTCCTGCACATAATTATCAAGAATGAGAACCTTTAACAGATTTGTTTTATGCTTAGTTTTTACCATAATATCTTTAGGTTTTACCAAAGCACAAGATGGAATTCTTTACAATTCTCAAATGGCTCAGGATGGATATGTCCTTTGTACTCATGACTTCAATACCTACTTGATTGACCAATGTGGTAAAATCGTCAATACTTGGGCAGCTTGGAATATGGATTTCCATGCAAAACTTACTGACGAGGGAAGTATTTACTATATCAAAGAAGGTGAAATAATCGAACGAGACTGGGAGGATAACATCATAGCTGAGATAGAACATAGTGTCCCTGAACTCAAACTAGTCTATGATATTGTAAAAAGGTCTAACGGCAACTACTTAGTCAATTGTAGGTGGGCAATCGATGCAGAAGAGATTTATAGTTTAGGTTGGGATGCCAACCTAGGTTTTTCTAATCTTATAGATGGAATCGTTGAAATAAATTCAGTCGGCGAAGTAGTATGGGCATGGAATATCAAAGAACATACTGTACAGAATCAAGTCACAGAAGCTATAAATTTTGGCTCGGTAGAAGATAATCCACAACTTATGGATATAAGAGCCATCAGTCATTATGATTGGAATAATGGTGAAGCATTTATGTTTAATGGAATTGATTATAATGAAGAATTAGATTTGATTTTGATATCTGTTAGGAAGATGGGTGAATTTATTATTATTGACCATTCTACAACAACAGAAGAAGCAAAGGGGAGTACAGGAGGATCATATGGCAAAGGCGGAGATATACTTTACAGATGGGGTAATCCAAAAAATTACAACTCAGATACGGATGCAGAACGATTTCTGTATTATCAGCACAATCCAAACTGGATCGAGTATGGAGAGCACAAAGGGGGTATTATCGTATTTAACAATGGACTATCAACTAATATGGGTTCCTCAGTGATCATTGTAAAACCTGAAGTTGACAAAAATGGTCAGTTCGTGATGACTGACAGTGTATTTACTCCTGCAATACCCACTCGAGAAATAGGATACGAAGTATTTGATTACAGATCCTCTGATTATACTTCAGGAGCTAAGGTCATGGAAAATGGAAATGTCTACATTACAAGTGGCGAATGGGACCAATTTATTGAAATAACTCCAGATGATGAAATCGCTTGGAACTACAAATTAGAAGGCATCCACTATACATTTAGAACAGAAAAGTATGCCACTACCCATCCAGGATTAGCTGATAAAGATCTTTCTCCAGAAGGGACCATTGAGTCTCCATCTTCTGAATATGAATGTATGGATTTCTCTGTTGCGACAAATGATACTCCTGAGTTTGACACAAGAATTTCTTATGATCCTACAATGCAGACATTATCAATTGAGCTCGGAGATAAAGCTCAATTCTCATTATATGGATATGATCTGATGGGTAGAGCAGTCTTGAGTAATCTTAATATTCGAAATGATGAAAAAATAGATGTAAGCAATATAAAAAACCAAATCATCATTCTATTTATCAATGATGGAAATAACAGGTCTGTCACAAAAAAAATATTCATTCCATAATCTAAGGAATGATACATTAAAAAAGTTCGCTTTTAGACACAGGTATTTTATTTTTCAACAAGGCAAAAAACGTAGACAATGCGGGGCATTGGCGAGGCTTTTTAACGCTGTAGAAAGATAAAATAACAAGTAGAAAATGTCACTTTATTATTGAATCATTCCTAAAGGGATTTACTACCTATTAAATGGATACTCTTGCATCCAATGGAATTTTCTAGTCCTCAGTAAGAAGTCTTTGTCTGACTTATTAAATACTATTGAGATAGAATCCCCATAAAACACCCCATTTATGGTAGAACCATCCACTCCATCGGAAGTATAGGTCAGTTTTTGATATTCACTTTCAACATTCTTTTTTAATCCAATATAACTAGTCGCTTCATCCATCTCGATTTCGTACCAAGATTGATCCTTATCTTGATATTCAATAGATAAATATTTAGAAGCAATTGCAGAAACTGATATCCATTTCTTATAATCAGGAATAGAATCTATTACAGTCGTGTCTTTTATAATTTTATGATCAGTTACAATGTGTTTTCCAATAAAGACATTTGGCTGCGTCCTTGATTGAAAAGCAGTATAATTACCATACCCCATTCTGATCAGCATGATGGCAAGAAGACCAATTTTGGCACACAGCATAAAATTTGTTGCCTCTTTATAATCAAAGAATGGCATCTTCCCTCTCAATACCTCTCCTCTACTGAAGAAAAAATTACTGACTTCTTTTGCCACTGGAGATAGTAAAAACAAGCTCATCAGCACCATATGCAGGGAGAGTAGTTTCACTGGTACGTCGTAACACATATTTAGCATGAAGACATTTAGCATAACGCCTAATGTTATCAAAGCACCAAGAATTGTTGTCCGTCTGAATATTAAAAACAATCCACCAAAAAATTCTAACCATCCAACAAACATAGTGTACCCCATAGAATAGCCCATGAATGTCCACATCAATCCCATCGGTGACATGTCCCCTAATGTTTTCTCCAAAGCAATGTCATTCGGATACATAAACTGAAGATAAAATACCTTGCCCAAACCATAAATTATCATCTGATAAATCAAATAATATCTGACCAGCATAAAGACAGTCTTCTCAAAAGTCTGAACTGATTTCTTCTTCCTTAAAAGAAATAGCATAAAAAAAACTAGCTGTAAATGCGATAGATATCATCAAGAACACCTGATAAAAATTGAATGGTGTATCACCGCTCCCAGTAAACCCAATTCGCTCTAAGCCCTCCACTCCAAATAAACTTGCAAATGGAGGTACAGTAATAGTATAAATCCACTCAAATAAGCTGCAGTAAGAAATTGACCAGCATTACAATACAAGAAAAAATAACTAGCTACAAATAAATACAACTAATTTAAAAAATTGAGCTTCGTCTTTTCATGTTGATCTATTGCTGATTCTGTATCGGACATTGAATTTGTTTTGCTTTAAATATCAATAAAACCATAAAAGAAAACTAAAATACATCTTTCATTTTCAATTCATTATGATTCATCATTCAATAATTTTTGAAATAAATCAACAAATAATCCTACATGAAAACCATCCATCAAAGCATGATGCACATGGATAGAAACGGGCATTGATCGTTTCCCTTCTTTCTCAGTCATCTTACCGTATGAGATCATCGGTGCACTCCCTTTTCGTTTAAATGTCCTTGCGTGAGATGTAAACATAAAGTCTAACCAAGGCAAAGATGATAGATATAACACATCGTCTGTTGATCTGCTTGGCATCAACTCATAGCTCCCGTTGATTCTATCAATCTCTTTTTGAGCATTCGCTTGAAAAACTGCAAAATCAAGATCAAAATCTATGTAACTAAAACCAAAAGTATTATCAGATCTACTAATTGTAGCAGAAGCGTTTATGACATCATGAATCACTACCTTATCTTCACTGATTCGATATTTGAATTCCTCGATCTGGTTAGCTGCCTGAATTGTTGCATGTAAGTAAGAGAGAAAAAAAGAATGCCCTTTCCTTTTGGCATTTTCATAAGCTACCGTAACATCTATAGGCACACAAACACCAAAATACGGCTCTTCATACTCTATAAAAAACTCATATTGGTTCTTTCTATTCCAATTATCAATGTCTAGATATTTCATACTCCTTATTATGACGATAAAACTAATAAAGACTTTGAGCACAGATATAATTATTGATACTTTAGTTTTCTTTTATCTAAATAAAATCAATATGGCCTTCTTGGGTTTTATGTTCATATTCCATCTAACAAACAGGCTTCACATTATTACAACTTTTATTTTTATATTCTATTGAAATATAAATACAATTTAGTCTATTTGCTAACATTGATGATTAATAATCAATTAGAAATACCAATTCTTTATCCTTTCTTTGTACTCTGATTAGTATATCAATGGAACAGCAAAAAAACATCACTTACGTCACAGCCATATTGCCCCTTGCAATACCAAAGACTTATACCTATGCTGTTCCTGATGAATTGGTTTCTGAAGTAGAATTTGGGAAGCGGATAGAAGTACCACTGAAAAACAAACTATACTCAGCATTGATCGTAAAAGTTGAACAGAATCTTTCACTTAAATACAAGACTAGAAGTGTGGTGTCTGTTATCGACGACGAGCCAATTATCCATCATTATCAATATGAATTCTGGACTTGGATGGCTAATTATTATGGCTGTACAATTGGAGAGGTGATGCATGTTGCTTTACCAGGTGGATTACGGCTGAGTAGTGAGACGAAGCTGCTCATCCATGATGATTTTAATGATGACATGTCAGATTTGACAGACTCGGAATATCTCGTTGCAGAAGCACTGACCATCAGAAACATTCTCACCATTGAAGAAGTGAAAGACATCCTCGAAAAAAAGACTGTCTATCCTCTCATACGATCACTTCTGGACAAAAAAGTAGTAAAACTAAAAGAAGAACTCATCGCCAAATACAAGCCTAAAAAAGTAGGATTCATGGCCTTGGCAGATTACTATGAAGAAGACAGGGCACGTCTGTCGGAAGCATTCGAAATGATCAAAAGGTCCGACCATCAGACGAATGCTATGTTGGCTTTTGTAAGTCTATCGAGAGGTGCAACAGAAGTGCCTCGGTCTTCCGTTTATGAAATGAGTGGGATAGCAATCAGTGTGCTAAAAGCGCTAGAGAAAAAAGGCATCATAGAACTCTACGACAAAGAAGTAAGTAGATTGATCTACGAAGCCGCAGATGGAGAACTACCTGAATTATCAGAAGAACAAATAAGCGCACTAGAACAAATTAATAACCACTTCTCGGAAAATAAAATAGCACTCCTTCATGGAGTAACAGGAAGTGGTAAGACTAGGGTTTTTATGGATCTCATTCGGGATACAATAGAGGCTGGAAAACAAGTACTATATCTCCTTCCAGAGATTGCATTGACAACTCAAATAGTATCAAGATTGAAACATATATTTGGGGAGGATGTGGGTATATTCCACAGTAGGATGAACAACCACGAGCGAGTAGAACTATGGAAAGACGCGCTCATTGGCAAGAAAATCATTCTTGGAGCTCGATCGAGTCTTTTTCTACCATTTCCCAATCTCGGACTCATTATCGTAGACGAAGAGCATGACCCGTCATACAAACAGTCAGATCCTAACCCTAGATATAATGCTAGGGATGCAGCAGTTTTCCTTGCGCAAAAGTTAGGTGCCAATGTAATTCTAGGTTCAGCCACACCAAGTTTGGAAAGCTACCTCAATGCCGAAGAAGGCAAATACGGATTGGTCGAAATGATGCAGCGGCATGGAGGTGTGCAGATGCCAGAAATTGAGGTGATAGACATAGGTGTAGCAAAGAAAAAAGGTCTAATTAACGGATTTTTTACCCATCATTTAATTGAAACAGTACGAACAGCTTTAGTAAACAAAGAACAGATCTTACTCTTCCAAAATAGGCGTGGATATTCTCCTCAGCTTGCATGCAATACTTGCGGCTGGAAAGGAGAATGTGCCAACTGTGACATAACACTTACCTATCATAAATACTTTGACGAGTTACGATGTCATATTTGTGGGTACCGAAACAAAAATCCTCACGCTTGCCCTGACTGTGGTAGTGATGGATTGGAAGAAGTAGGATTCGGTACGGAAAAAATACAAGACGAAATAGCAAAAATCTTCCCTGAGGCCAAAGTGAAACGGATGGATTATGATACCGTACGAAAGAAAAACTCTTATGAGAAGATCCTCGAAGATTTTGGGAGCCGAGAGATAGACATCCTAGTCGGTACTCAGATGATAACCAAAGGCTTGGATTTTGATAATATTGCAGTAGTGGGTGTGATTAATGCAGACTCTACATTAATGTTTTCTGACTTCAGGGCTGGAGAAAGAGGTTATCAGCTCCTCACCCAAGTGGCAGGGCGTGCAGGACGTAGAAAAAAACAAGGAAAGGTTATCATACAAACCTACCATCCTGATCATCCAGTGATCCATGAGATTGTAAATAATAATTATCAACGGCTATTCCGTCGTGAGTCTGAGGAGCGGAAGCGATTTATCTACCCACCCTATTTTAGGATGATCAATATTCAACTCAAGCACAAGAAACCACTTGTAGTAGCTGATGCAGCCAGATACATGGCCTTAGAACTCAAAAAAATACTTGGCAACAGAGTCATCGGTCCTGCAGAACCTAGCATTCCAAGAACCAAAGGTTACTACAGACAAAACATCACAATAAAAATAGAAAAGAAAGCAAAAGCGATCAATGTTGCTAAGTCTCATGTGCTGCATCAAAGAGCAATGCTCAAGACTTCGGATGGATATAAGTCTGTACAAGTGAAGATTGATGTGGATCCGTATTAGGAATCTATTTGTTTGTTTATACTAGTCGATGGTTTCTCCATCAATTCCATATGATTATACACGAAGTGAACCACTCCCAATACGAAATCCATAATTTACTCATTATGTAAAATGCACGAACACAAAATTACTTTTTCATTAAAATGATGCAAATGTTATGCTAGAAGAATTTCCAATTATTAAAGCAATTATCTATAACTACTTTAATCATCAAATCGGCTTCAGCAGAGATGATGGATTTGAAGTGCTAGAAACTACCATTGAGTTGGGGGATTTTAGGGTTAATGATATTAAAATGGAATTGATATTGCTGTTGAAAAGTAAAGTTGATTGGCGAAACTTTGCTATTGATTCATATTTATTACCTGAATCACATATTTTATCCCTTGATTATGCTAGGAATTATTTGCTTTATTGTATTCACGATGCTGCTTGGCCAGAAAAAGCTCTTTCTAAATCTGATAGGGAAGCAATAGTTGTAGCAACTTATAATATTTTAAAAAATAAACGAACCGAAAAAGAAGGCTGGTTGTCTTATAAAGAACTACATCTTGAGCTGCTGAGCTTAAATGATTTTAGTGATTTACAGTTTTTTAATATGAATCATGTTTGGATAGATAGTAGTGGAATTTTTGATTTGAGAATTATAAGAAAAAAAGATGATAGATTGATTCAAATTAGGTTAAAAGAGTTTTGCTTCGAATGTGACATTTATACAATATGGGCATTTGACGAATAATGTATTGCATGTTTAGAAGTTGACTTCTCTCAAAAGTCTACATCTTAGTTTAATCTTAAGTAGTAAATTTTATAGACAACTAAAACTTACAATCAACATTTAATTCTTTACTCAAAGTTATATTACTAATTTTGCTACTGAAATGCAAAAAACAGTTGGAGTCATAGGATCTGGAAGTTTTGGAGTCACCATAGCAATGTTGTTGATGGAGAATGTCAATGTGTTGATGTTTACTCGGAGAGATTCTGTTATGGAAGCGATCAATGAACGACAGCATTATATGGGCATTGACACATTAGGGAAGATCAAAGCTGTCAATGACCTTGCTTACATTGCCGAACGATGTGAAGTCATAATGCCAGCCATCCCCTCATCTAGTTTCAGGACAGTAATGAAGGCTATCGCTCCACATGTAGGGCCTGAGCACATAATGATCCATTGCACAAAAGGTCTTGATGTGAGCACGATATCAGACAAACGAATGGCCAATGATTCATTCACTCGTAAGGAAGTCTACAGTATGTCGGAAGTCATCATGGACGAAACCACAGTAATCAGAATCGGATGCATGTCGGGTCCTAATCTTGCTAAGGAGATATTAGCGGGGCAGCCGGCAGCCACAGTAATCGCCTCAGAATTCAAAGAAGTAATAAGAATTGGTCAGCGAATATTGAGTAGTAGTAAGTTTTCTGTTTTCGGCAGTTATGACCTAAAAGGTGCAGAGCTTGCAGGTGCATTCAAAAATATAATCGCCATAGGATCAGGAATTCTCGGCGGATTAGAATTGGGTAAGAATATGCAAGCTGCTTTGATCACAAGAGGATTGAGAGAGATGATCCAATTTGGGAAATCGATGGGAGCGGAAAGTAAGTCTTTCCTTGGAACAGCTGGTATTGGTGATTTGATTGCCACAGCTACCAGTGAAAATTCAAGAAACTACTCTTTTGGTAAAAAACTAGCATCAGAAGGTGGCACTACTGACCAAATTATTAAATCTATCGGTGAAGTAGTTGAAGGAGTA
This sequence comes from uncultured Saprospirales bacterium, assembly GCA_913061325.1. Lineage (GTDB taxonomy): Bacteria > Bacteroidota > Bacteroidia > Chitinophagales > Saprospiraceae > CAJXUU01. The sequence goes on from CAJXUU010000024.1 coordinate 21,372, forward strand.
AATACCTTGAAAATCATACACCTTCTCGCCAAAAAAGAAGAATTGCAACTACCCATTACAAACATGTTGTACAGGGTCATCTTTGAAGATTATCCAGTCGATAAAGCACTACGACTTTTGATGAACTATAATTATGCGCCTGACGTAGATTTCCTATAATCCACCATTTTTAAAATCTAATACTTTGACTTCTATCTACGATCGATTAGGTGACGAAAATCTTCAACTTCTGGTTGACAATTTCTACATTAAAGTACTTGCAGATACTAGGATCGCTCATCTGTTCCAAACAGATATAGAGATTGTAAAGAGTAAGCAGTTTATGTTCTTATCTCAGTTTTTAGGAGGCCCACCCAGATATGCTGAAACTCATGGTCATCCAAGAATGAGAATGCGTCATATGCCACATAAGATCGATCAAGATGCTGCACATGCATGGTTAGAGTGCATGGCAGAAGCTATTTCGAAATTACCAATTGATGAAGAGTTTCAGAAGGAAATATTTCAGCGATTTCCGAATGTGGCAGCACATATGATTAATTCATAGAACTAAGTTGGCTCGGGCTTAAACCCTATCCCGGCCTTTCCCTTTAAAGGGAAAGGTGACTTCATATGTCTCGGGCAGTGCTTGACTAGTTAACTCAGCTAACTATATTGTAACATCTTTCCCTTTAAAGGGAAAGACAAGAGATAGGGTTGAAAACATCTGGTTTAGCTATTCTAAAATTAGAATAAAATAATTATTACATTTACTAGAATGTTATTAAGATCATACTAATTACACAGTGCTTTGCAATTTATTCAATTATGTCAGACCCATATTTACATTATTCTAGGGTTTTAAGTTTCGCTCGAATGATGAGAAATAATCCAACAAAAGCTGAGGAAGTATTTTGGAATCATTCACGCCGTAGAAATTTATTTGGTCTTAAATTTAACAGGCAATTCATATTGCGCTATCGAAAAAATCAAGAAAAGATGGCATATTATATTGCCGATTTCTATAACCATGAATTAAAACTTGTCATTGAATTAGATGGAGAAATTCACAAAAACCAAATAGAACATGATCTTATGCGAACCGAAAAATTAAATAGTTTGGGTTATAAAGTTCTACGTTTTAAAAATAAGCAAGTATTAGATAATTTTGAGGCTGTAATAAATGAAATTGAGAAGTATGTTTTGATTTGATTCGAAGTCATTAACCTGATGATGTAATTGAATGGGTAGAAGACATTGGCTCGGGCTTAAACCCTATCCCGGCCTTTTTTTTATTGTTTCTGCGAAATAAAATCACTTGTGCTGAGCGAACAAAAACTGTTCGCTATTCTTTAAAGGGAAAGGTGACTTCATATGGCTCGGGCATAGCTTGACTAGTTAACTCAGCTAATGATATAGTATCACCTTGCCCTATTAAAGTGAAAATGTTAAACCCGATAGTGAATATTAATAAGAAATTAAATATTATTATAGCAGCTCGGCTCAATTCTATACTTATGTCGAAGACACTAATGTAACATCTTGCCCTTTAAAAGGGAAAGACATGAGATAGGGTTGTACACATCTAGCTATGCAAATCAAAAATCGAATACCATTAATTATATCTTTCTTATTTTACGCTTCTAAAATCTAATACCACTAACATGAATAGAATAGTTTCCTTATTTGCTGCCTTAATTTGTTTTTCTGTAACAATCAATGCACAAGGCCTTAAGTCTCCGCAAGAATTTCTTCGTACAGAATATGGAAAGCAATTCACTCCACATCATTTATTGGCGGATTATGTAAAACATGTAGCTTCAAATTCTGATCGAGTGACGTTGATTGAATATGGGCAGACGAATGAAGATAGGCCACTGTTATTAGCTACAATTACAACGAATGAGAATCAGCAAAACATAGGAGCAATCCAAAATCATCACCTAAATAAGATTGGTCTAGGAAACGGAGAAGCAGAATCTATTGACAAAGATTTTGCAGTTATATGGCTTTCCTTTGGAGTTCATGGGAATGAGGCTGGAGCAAGTGAAAGCTCTATGAATGTGATATATAAAATGGCCAATCCTGATAACCAAACAACAGGACAGTGGTTAGAAAACTCTGTAGTGCTTTTTGATCCAAGTATTAACCCTGATGGGTATAACAGATATACGCAATGGGTAAGAGGAATTAGTGGGAAAATGGCACACCCTGGACATACAGATAGAGAACATATGGAACCTTGGCCAGGTGGTAGAGTCAATCATTATCTTTTTGATCTAAATAGAGACTGGGCATGGCAGACTCAGGTCGAAAGCCAGCAAAGAGTAGCTCAATATGCTAAATGGATGCCTCATATCCACGTCGATTTTCATGAGATGGGGTATGATAACGGCTACTATTTTGCACCAGCTGCAGAGCCATATCACAAACACATCACAGACTTCCAAAGAGACATGCAAGTGGATATTGGAAAGAATCATGCGAAGTACTTTGACAGAAATGGATGGTTGTATTTTACGAGAGAGATTTTTGATCTTTTTTATCCTTCATACGGGGATACTTGGCCTACATTTAATGGCGCTGTAGGTATGACTTATGAGCAAGCAGGTCATGGAATGTCAGGAAGAGCAATCGCACTATCCAATGGTGATACTTTAACTATCCAAGACAGAATAGACCATCATAGCAAAACGGCATTATCAACTCTCGAAGAAGCATCTAAACAAGCTACTCGATTGAATGAAAACTTTGTGAAATATTTTTCTGATGCAGTGGATTCTCCAAAAGGAACTTACAAATCATATGTTATCAAAGCATCTGATAAGGCGAACAGACTTGCAGAATTATTAGATAAGAATAATATCATTTATTATCGAACAGCTGATGCACAGTCCATGAATGGATTTGACTATCAACAAGGGAAGAATACCTCGTTCCGATCAGCAGAAGGAGATATTGTAATCAATGCAAATCAACCAAACGGTACTCTGTTGCAAGTATTCATGGAACCAGAGCCAGTATTGAGCGATAGTGTTACTTATGATATCACAGCTTGGTCTTTACCACATGCATATGGTGTACAAGCTTATGGATTGAATGGTTATACAAATACAAGAAAGATTGAGGTCAGTTCAGAAAAACAAACTGCCTGCTTCTCTAGTGAAGATCCAGAATCAAAGGCTTATGCTTATGTAATTCCATGGCAAAGTGTGAATAGCGCCAAGATACTATCCAAAATATATGGGAAAGGTATCAATGCACGGATGGCTAAAAAAGATATCAAGTTCGATGCAGGGATGGTAGCAAAAGGATCAATTGTAATTGTGAGAGGAGATAATTTTCATATCAAAAGCCTAGCTGAAGAGTTGTCTAAGATAGCGAGTGATTGTACAGATTGTATGTGTTTACCTACAGGATTTTCTAGTAAAGGAGGAGATATTGGCAGTAGTGCTTTTGCTAGATTGAGCCAACCGAAGACACTCCTCATATCAGGTAGAGGTACTGGTGCTAATGCTGTAGGCCAGATATGGCATTACTTCGATGAAGTGATCGGCTATCCTCTCTCAATAGTCGATAAGCAAAACATGGGAAGAGTAGACTATGATGATTATAATACATTGATCTTACCTGATGGATATTACAGTTTCTCAGAAGATGAGTTGAAAGATATTACCTCATTTATCAATGATGGAGGTAAAGTTATAGCGATTTCTGGAGCATTAGGAAATTTCGTAGAGAAGGAAGGTTATGCGCTTGCAACTTACGCTACTGATGAAGAGAAAGAGGAAGCAAAAAAGCATAGAGAAGCGAAAAAGCTTGAAGCAAGAAATGATTCTTTCCATGATCAAGAAAGACACGGGATAAGTAATAGTGTGCCAGGTGCAATTATAAAGAACAATTTAGATACATCGCATCCACTGTCCTTTGGTCTTGGAGATTCTTATCATAGTTTGAAGACTTCGAGACAGAGATATAGTCTGTTGCAAGATGCATGGAATGTAATTACTGTGCCTAAAGGTTACAACCATTATGGATTCATTGGGGCAAGTTTGAAGCCGAAGTTCGAGGATACAGTTTCATTTGCTGTTGAGGAGAAAGGCAGTGGATCGATCATTTATATGGTCGATAATCCGTTGTTTAGAGGATTTTGGGATAATGGTCTGATGCTATTTGGCAATGCCTTGTTTTTAGTGGATTGACACGAGGAAAAATACGAATGGAAAATGTGTCAAAACGTTTCCTTTCCGACAGCAAAGACTTAAATACTGGAGTTAGTTCAACAATATTCTAAATAGGTTATTCTTTTATTGAATCATAGTAATCAACAATGAAGCGGACTTTAGTCTTAACCGTCATCTTATCCCAATTACCCATACTAATGTTTGCTCATGGGAGTCATGGCAGTGGTTTTATAGCTGGATTCACTCACCCTATATTGGGGTTGGATCATAGTCTAGCTATAATAGGAATAGGCACTTCATCATATTTCATGGACTCTAAACGATGGTATTTATATCCGCTTTCTTTTCTTATAATGATGGTAATAGGTGGCGTCTTAGGAATTGATCAAGAAGCATCGTTGATAATCGAAAAGGTCATTGCACTTTCTGTAATTGTTATTGGAATGGTCCATTTAAAAAAAGCAGGTTCGGGCTCATTTTTGTTAATTGTAATAATGGCAATATTTGGGTTCTTTCATGGCTATGCTCATGGAGTGGAAATGCATGAGATGACAACTGTTCTCAAATATGTTTCTGGATTTTCTGTTGGGACAGTTTTATTATCCGTTTCAGGTTTCTTGCTGAGTAAAAAGTTTGAGTCAAGTTCGAATTCTGAAATTTACTCTAAAGTGCTTGCTGGATTTTTAATGGGAGCAGGTTTTGTTTTTTTGTGGCCGTAGAAATGTCATTAAAATAAAACACAGTTACCATAGAATTCAATTAATACTTTGGCATTGGATCAATCCGCCCAAGACGGTTTCATAATAATTAAAACAAAAAACAGCCACACTCCATCCCAGAAGTGTAGCCATTTTATAATTCAATTATTTTCAGATAATTTTAAAATCCATGTATTTTCAACTTAACATACTCGTCAAAGGTTAAATCTTTATAGCCTTTTTCTTTCATCCTTTTGATGAATCTAGGGCTAACATTGTGGATACCCGAAGTGATTATATCTTCAGCATCGAGATCAAATCCAAGTTCTTTTAATCCTTTAATATCATTCAAGTCTATGCCGTGAATTTTGAACGATACTATTTCATCGAAAGTGATATCTGTTAAACCAACATCCTTTACTCCTTTGATAAACCTTGGACTTACATTATGTATCGCGGCAGTTGTTAGGTCATCAAATGTCAAATCATCGAATCCCATATTCTGAAACTCTGTAATCATATCAGGTTCGATATTGTGGATTGCCGCCGTGATCATATTATCAAAGTTTAATCCTTCCATTCCTGCCTTACTAAATGTTTCTATATATTTTAAGTCTACATTGTGGATAGCGGCACTTATCAATTGATCAAACGACAAGTCGAAACCATATGATTGTGCAGATTTGAGATAGTCTACATCCACACCATGGATTGAGGCTGAGATCATGTCATCAAAATCAAGATCATCAAATCCTGCATTTTTAAATGACTTTATAAACTCAATATCCACGTTATGAATGGACGCTGATACAAGATCCTCAAAATCAATGTTTTCAAATCCTGCAGTTTCAAACGCTGTGATATAATCTGGATCTACGTTATGAATAGCAGCAGAAATCATTTGATCGAAATTTAAATTATCGAAACCAGCATTTTTGAATTTTTTGATATACTGTGGATCCAAATTATGAATGCTTGCTGAGATCAAATTATCAAACGATAAATCATTGTAACCTGCACTTCTTAATTCTTTAATATAATCAATATCCACATCATGTATTGCCGCTGATATTAGATTGTCAAATGATAAATCATCATATCCTAGATCTTTGAATTTTGATATGTATGACGGATCTACATCATGAATAGCCGCTGATATAATCTGATCGACACTAAGATCTTCATACAGTTCTTTACCAAATGACTTAATGTATTCCATATCTACATCATGAATTTTCATAGAAACCAATTCCTCAGCAGACGGCTTCTTGTAATTCACTTTTCGAAACTCTCCATTGACATCTTGGATGTACTCTTTATCGACTCCATGTATTGCCATAGCGATCAATTCATCATCATCAAGATTCGTATATCCTTCATTCTTTAAGAAGTTGAAATAGTCCTTATCAATATTGGACAAGAAAAAATGAATGATCTTGTTTTCTTTTACATTGTACCCTTGACTTTTGATATAGCTTAGGTATGAAGCATCTGGGGTGAAGCTGTATCGCCCTGTCCCGTCATTTCCTTCAAACTCACCTTTGAGTATCATCGTACCCGCTTCTCTCACAAGCTTGAATTCCCCTTCTCCACCAGGTTTGATCTGGGGCGAAAATTCTGAAGTTTTCATACATTCGGTGCTTGACCAAAAGTAGTTTTTGCCTATGCCTCCCTTTTTAATAAAGAAGCATACTTGGTTGCCATTGATTTCAGCTTCCCAGATACCTTTTGTTTCAATGTCAACTTTTGAATTCTTGATTATAGTTCGATCTGTAGCATAATCTAAAGTATAGGACTTGCCAGAGTTTGTAGTCAAGATTAGTATATCATCTACTCCCATAACTGAAATACCTTCTTCCGTATCTAAGCCTAGATCAGAGAGATCATCCATCAGGTCAAATCCTGTTTTGGTATCTAATACCTTAATATCATTACCAAGTATAACCGACCCCACACTGAGTGGAGTAGCAGTATCTTTATTAGAATCTATCATTGGGTCAATGAGTTCCAATGGTGCGTTGCTAGGAGAGGAAGTATTAGGACTTACCTCCTCTGGTGTATATGTAAGTTGTGTTTTGGGTTGTGCTTTTGAACTGTTCGTTTCTAGTTCAGTTGGTTGTTCAGTGTTTTGATCGTTATTGGATTGAGGAACAGCATATGTTGGATTCATCAGAGCCACACTAAATATCAATAGAGGCAATATGAATAAGTATTTCCAAGTACTTTGTGCTGAAGATTTTTTTGCATTCATCATTTGTATACGTTTTTTTAAGAATGATTGATTGTAGTTAGTCGACAGCGCAAGTGGTAATTCTGGGACTGAAACTTTCAATAAATTCATTTGGTATACTTCTGCATTAGCACCAGATGCTAGCATTTCTCGATCTGTTAGGTATTCTAGATTGTGTTCCACCGCTTTTCGGTAGTACCACGCAAAAGGATTGAACCATTGAAAGATTAAGGCAAACTCTGATAGAAAAATATCTGCAGAGTGCCATTTGGTGATGTGTATTTTCTCATGAGCAAGGATCTGTTCATAAGTGTGGTAATCGTACTTTGTAGGGTTGATGTAGATCATATTAAGAAATGAAAATGGAGCTTTGTCTCCAGCCATTTCTACTATAGTCATCTTACCATCTTTCAGTGAAGGGTACTTGATTCTGTAGTACATCAGGATACCAAATTGTACTAAGAAGTTGATTATAAATATTGCAAGCCCAACGAGATAGATCCACTTTAAAGCAACTGACCATTTGATTAGTGCAGATGGTGCTTTTATCACAGGATTCGTTGTGACTATATCTATTTTAGATGCGTCGCTTTGTGGAAAGGAAGCTGATACATTTTCTTTCCCTGGGATGACTACCGATTCAATAGTATTGTCCTTATCTCTTACCGTTATTGATGCGCCATCACCCGTATCAATTCCAGATAGAGAAGGGTTCTGTTGTTCATTTATTATTTTAATTGGCTCTTTTTCACTTGGTAAAGTATAGGTTATTGCCTCATTCCTTAGAGACCAATTGCTCGGTATATGGATACTCGGCAATACAAATGCCAAGACCAAATAAGAAAATAAGATTACCCTATTCAATGAATAGAATGTCTCTTTTTTTAATAGTACTTGATACAGGATAAACCCTAACCCAAGAAGTAGCGAAACATGTAGTATGTAGTTGATCATTTCTCCTCTTTTTTTATCATTCCCAGAATATCTTCCAACTCATTTTTACTTATCTTCTCCTCCTGTGCAAAGTGAGCTACCATTTTACTGTACGAATTATCGAAATACTTTTTGAGTACATCTGTTATTGCGTCTTTCTGATAGTTTTCTTTTTCTAAAAGGGGAAAATATTGGTGGGTATTGCCAAATGACTTATGACCTATATATCCTTTGTCACTTAATATTCTTACAATTGTAGATACAGTATTATAGTGAGGTTTCGGTTCAGGCATTTCTTCTATGATCTCTTTAATGAATCCTTTTTCAAGTTTCCATAAGATTTGCATGATTTCTTCTTCTCGTTTAGCTAATTTTTGCATAATTCTACTTATTAAGAATGTATTATAAGAGTATAAAAATTTCAATTCGTTGCATACCACTGCGCTATTGATAAATCAAAGTTATAACTAATTTATTAGTTTATCAACTATTCAATTAGTTATTCTACTAATGGTTTAGTTTAAACTGAATTTTGACATAACTGGAAATGACCTAAAATACTATAAAAGTGCACTTTAGGTCATTTTTTATTGGAGTAAATATTTTATCAATAAAAATATTTAGTATTATCCCATTCTTTCTTAAATAAAATTCATTCTTCTAATATCATCATATTTAAAGTTACTTTCGATGCGTCATAGTCATTTTCACAATCAGGCAATCCACCCGTTTCATACTCAAATGTGAATGCATCTATCTTAGCGTGAGGTAATATTTCTGGTTTTGAATCATAGCTACTCGATCCAAAAGTGAATAAGTCTTTCTCTCCATTCTTGTCTATGGTTTCCACCAATACTCTGAGTTCACCTTCCCAAATACATACAGCCTCGCAAGGGCAGAATTCATCTGTTATGGTTTTGACAATGAAACCACTTCCATCAGGAAAACAGACTTCATCATCCAAAACAATAGAGAAGGATGAATTAAATTCTACTTCAATGCAGTCATTCTTTTCAGTATCATCATCATCATCTGCTTTGCTACATGAAATGATCAAAAGAATAGCAAATATTAATGTTAGGTATTTCATATTGTTGTATTTGTGATATACACCATTAAGGAATGAAACAAAAGTAAAGTTACATTCTTCTGCTTGATCTTTTTCCCTTCTTCTTCGTTAAAAAGCCTCGCCTATGCGATGTGCATAGACTACGTTTTTTGCCTTGGAGAATGAATAAATATCAGCACATTAAAACGTACTTTATTAATGCATCATTCCTAATGTTTGGATTTTCTCTACCAGTTTCAAGATTTCATTGCCGTTTTCAGATAGCTTTTCTATACCCATGAGTCTTTCTAATATATCATTTGTAGTCCCTGTCTTTATATATGGACTTTCTTTTAGTCTCATAGCTATCTCGGTAACACTTAAAGCTAAGAAAGTTTTTTCTTCTATATCAATATCTGATTTTAGAAATCTATTAATTCTGTGTTTTACTTTCCAACTATTTCTAGCAGACGGAGCTCTATAGAAAATTTGCACTGCACCTAATTCATTGTTCTTTTCGAGCGATTTTGGTCTTTTTTGATAAAGTAATTTTTGCTCTTCTTTGACGAATTTATTCTGCGTCGGCGTAAATTCATAAATAGCTGTAAGACTCTGTCCAGTTAGCATGGTTGCATTCATAGTCGGATCCTTTTGATAGCTAAGTAGATTAGGTAAGTAATCTTCATATCCTACCAATCGGTAATCTGTAACATAAGCCGGATTGAACTCAATATTGATATTTACATCCTCTGCCATTGGTACATTCGGTTCATTTAATGCCGTTACACTATCTAGCTTTATAGCTTGAATTCCAATATGTAGAAGCCTTTTTTCCTCATTCCAAGGACATCTGAATAATTCTGTATAGATTTCGAAAGGTTTGTTAATACTTACAGGACCGGGATAGTTATAGTCCAAACTATTTACTAAATCTTCTATGACAATCTCTTTCAATTCCTTTTGATCTTTTGGCAGTTTACCCATAGATATATCACGCTTTAGATCGACAAGAGCATTATTTTTAGATACTAACGGAATCTTTGCCACAGGATAACGGAATGGTGACTTCTCTTCTTTGTTTCTATACACCTCATATTTAGCAGTAGAAATTCTAGATTTCTTCTTTTTAGGAGGAGGATTATTAGTAATATTTTTTATTACTGAAGTTGTTATGATGCCCGGACTCTTTATTATTCCATTCCCTGTGATTGAAACTTCAGTATTTAATATTAGATCCGCTTGATTTGGAAATTGAATAGCTGATATTGGAGAACTACCCATTGTAAAATTACCACTGTCTCTTATACACATCTCCGAGCC
>CAJXUU010000025.1 GCA_913061325.1 uncultured Saprospirales bacterium
GATTTCTGCCTGTCTCGTGGGCTCGGAGATGTGTATAAGAGACAGGTCTTGGATGTTTGATAAGGAGCTACCTATTAGATAAAGCGGTCTAATTGTGGATAGATAAAACATATGGCGATTGCCTAAAGATCATGAAAGAAAAAGGAAATTGGATTCTTAAGAATTTACATCTTCTCATCTCGATATCAATTGTAATTCCTACTGCCATAATCTACGGCTCTCCTTCAATCCTACAAGAACAATTGGACATTCATGTAAATACTGTTGACCTAGCAAATATGCTAAAAGCCATTATGGTTTTATATTTGGGTGTTTCATTTGTATGGATTTTAGGGGTTTGGAAACTGAGGTATTGGAAAAGAGCAACACAATTGAATGTTTTATTTATGTTAATGATTGCAACTGGAAGATGTTTAAGTATGCTGTCGGATGGGTTACCTTCGAGAGGATATATTTTTGCTGTAGTAGCTGAATTGTTTTTAGGATTGTATTCTATTTATCAATTGAGAAAATATGATATTAAATAATTAAGATTGTAGTCCTTAATTATTATCATTGAAAGGACACATGAAAAGGCTTGCAATACTATGGCAAATGCAGCACCGACATACCTAAAAAGTGATTTTTTCTAATTAAATAGTCAGCTATAAAGGAGGTAACTAGGAAAATAAAACTTACCTTTGCGCCCGATTAAAATCCTGCCGTCTGATTATCAGATAAAACAGGAATGGTTTAACCAAGTAAATTTTAAGTAATGGCAGTAAAAATTAGATTAGCTAGAAGAGGTCGTAAACAAAGACCTTACTACCACATCATCATTGCAGATGCAAGAGCACCAAGAGATGGTAAATTCATTGAGCAAATAGGATCTTATAATCCAATGACTAAACCAGCAACTATCGAAATCGATAGAGAGAAGGCTTATGAATGGTTGGAAAAAGGAGCGCAGCCTACTGATACAGTAAGAGCTATCCTAAGATTCAAAGGCGTAATGTACAGAAAACACCTTCAAAGAGGAGTAGACAAGGGTGCAATGACTCAAGAAGTTGCAGATGCAAAACTAGCTGAATGGATAGAAGCAAAAGAATCTAAGGTTGCAGAGAGAGTAGAAGAGACTAGAAAAGAAATGGAAGACTTCAGAAAATTAGTAAGTGGACAAGCTAAGCCAAAGGCTGTTGAACCTGCTACCGAAGACGATGCTTCTGCATTTAGAGAAGATACTCCAGCAGAAGAAGCACCAGTTGCTGAGGAAGCAGCTCCAGTTGCTGAAGAAGCACCAGTTGTTGAGGAAGCGGCTCCTGTTGTTGAAGAAGCACCTGTTGTTGAAGAGGCGCCTGTTGTTGAAGAAGTGGCACCTGTTGCTGAAGAAGCTGCACCGATTGAGGATACTCCTGCTGCTGATGCACCAGCTGAAGAAACTCCAGCTGAGTAATTGACAATACAAAAGCAAAATCTCTAATTAGAGAAATTTTGTTTATATTCGTTCTAGATTTTATAAGATTCAAAATCTGACGAATACCATTTAAAGGATATTTTTGGGACCTGATAAGCTTAATTGCCTTATCAGGTTTCGAATTTTTATGAGGGTAATATATTGAGTTGAAAATGTTGAACTCAATGGTGATTTTGAAGTACTAATACAATACTCAATACTTACGTGATAAATAATATAATATGGAAAAATTAGATTCGAAATTTCAAAAAGAAATAGATGTTATTGCAAAGAACATCCAAGATTCTGAGGCACTTAGTGCATATCTTGATACTGAAGAATATGAACAGTACAAAGGATTGATAGAGGCATTTGAACCAGCAATCCAAGAACTATATTTACGAGTTTCGGGAAGTAATCCTTTGCAAGTAATGTCATTAGAGTTAGCTTTAATAGTTGATGGGCTGGAAGGCTTATATATGCCAAAGATTACCGGATATTCTGTGTTGAGAGGAGAAGCAAATGAAACTCTTAAGTATAGAAAACCACAAGATCATTTTAAGAAAGTATTGCTCGCAGTTGTGAATTCATCAAATTTTGAAATGGTGAAATTAAGAGTAGGGCAGTCTATTCAGATGGGATTTGCTTTTAGTAGTGATATTTGGATTACGAATTTAATAGAGTCAGTTAGTAATCAACGGGTAAAGTACTTCTTGCAATCACAAAAAATACCAAAGTATAGAAATATTGAGGAACGTAGAAGCGGAATCATAAAGTATAAGAAACAATTTGAATCATTAAATTATTATACAGTTGAATTTCCTACAACTGCATTAGAACTTCAAAGTGATTACTTCAATTTACGTACATTTTTACTAGAAAGAGGTAAAAATGACTACGATAATACTAGTCTAAACGATCACCTAAATGCATTTATCAACAATGAAGAATTGAAAGGTGAGCCAGAATATCTTAAGATTATTTTGATCATTGGTCTATTTTTTGAGCTTGATGCTGCTGGTAAAAAAGGATTTGCCAAAGCATTCTCAGATATGGTGAAGAAGAATCCTAACTTCTCAGATGAATACTTTGAAGTGTTGGATGAAATGTTCCAATCTGATGAAATAAATATCACTCCTGATGCTGATAAGAGATTGGCGCAGTTAATCAATGGAAAGGCAGATGATGAAGTGAACTCATACTACATATTGATGAATACAGTGCATGGAAAAGGATTTGTTCATGAAGATTCTATCGAAGCGGTGCAGATTTATTATGGACAGCATGAAGGTTTGTCATTAAACAACAAGTGCCTTAGAGCGGGATTGTTGAATTACTTCACTCAAGTAATGACTAACTTACCAACAGAGAGTTACTTAGATTACTTTGAGATGAATAAGACTTTTATCCAGTATATCAACATCTTCGGTAATCAGAAATTTAACCAAGCGGTAAAAGAGATAAGTCTTGTATTTGTTAAGAAATTATTGAAGACTTTTGTTGATAAGAGAGGTAGAGACTATCAAGATATCAAGAAGTTTGTAAAAGCTACATTCTTGGATCTTGGATTTATGAAAGACAAGCAGTTAGTCGAACTTTTTAAAACGAAGAGAAAGAAAAAACCAGTAGAATAATTTACTGACTTATAAATAATAAAAAAGCCCAAGACTCTATATGAATTTTGGGCTTTCTTGTTTTGTCTATTCTTTTTATGCGCTCAGTAATTCTGAGAATCTATCTTTATTCACATATACCAAGATTAGTCCTAAAACCAATCCAATGATCGCTCCAGGTATGTTTTTTACATCGTGTAGTCCATGAAAAACGGCTGCATTAAACATAATTGCAACTAATATAGTAAGTGCCAACGGTACATACTTATTTAGTAACAAAGCCAACCCGCCTAGTATTTCAAGGACTCCAATTATTTTCATGAAACCAGATGTGGCATAAATTCCCATAAGAGTACCTCCATCTCCTGGAATTTCTGGAAAAGGCATAAATCCAAAAAATTTATTTAATCCAAAAATAAGACAAAACACTCCGAATAATATTCTAATTCCCATTGCGACTTTTGCATTCATAGTTAGTTTTTTTGATTAATTAATGAATTCAAATAAGAATTCGACTACTAAATATATTACAATTAATTCAATGTGTTGCAACAAATACTGAATTGCGCACTGGTTGAAAAATATTATATTGTTGATATGTCTTTTGGCGGAAGTTTTTTATTGAGTAGTGTCTTAACTCAAGAATCTATCTTGAAGATTTTTCCAAAATTCCATTTTCTTTGATTTATCTGCATTCATTACCGATAATGAGTCTGTAACAAGTATTGATACATGCTCCATCATATAGATAAAATACTGTTTTGCATTTATACTGAACCCTATTTGGTTGGGTGAAATGCCAATAAGAATAAGCGTATTATAAGATTGCTGTTTTAGAATGGAATTAATATCAATAGTTTGTGTTTCGACAGTTAATATTTTTACATCTTTTTCAATATCAAACTTTATGGCCTTCACTAAGCCTTGAAGTGTTTGAATGTTTAGATCCATGTCAGCTTGATTGATAACAATAATTAACCCTTTTTCCCCTTTACCTGAATTAGATGTTGGATTATTGGCTTCTTTTATAGTGTATATATTGTTTTTCATTTGTTGTAAAATCAAAATATTATTTGGTATACGCAAAAAAAACTTCCTGATATGGTAAATTATTTGTGTATATGCTTGATTTGTAAAATATTATGGGAAATTTCATTTATATTTGCAGCATTAAAAGCATTGAAAACTGCTTGCAGAGTCACTATGCTTCGATATATAAATCGAAGGTAGTAATTTCCATTGTCTCTCAAAATATTCGTTTTGTTCATTATTATATAACTCTAAAAATCTCTCATATGAATAACCTCAAAATAACTAAAATAAAAGAATCACGAGCTTCATCTATTGATTTTGACAATTTATCATTTGGTAAGACATTTACAGACCATATGTACGTCGCAGATTATATTGATGGAGAATGGACAAACATGGAGATTCGGCCATTAGAGAATCTTTCTGTACATCCAGGTAACTTAGCATGGCATTATGGTCAATCTATTTTTGAAGGGATGAAAGCAACTAGAGATGAAGCGGGGACTCCATTATTATTCAGACCTGAAGAACACATATATAGATTGAATGCTTCTGCAAGAAGAATGTGTATGCCAGAGATCTCAGAAGAGATGTTTTTGGAGGCAGTACATTCTTTAGTAAAACTAGAAAAAGATTGGATTCCTTCTCCAGAAGGTTCTGCATTATATATTAGACCATTTATGTTTGCTACAGATGAAGCGATAGGCGTTAGACCATCTGATACTTATAAATTTATAATTTGTACACTTCCTGTTGGACCTTATTATCCGAAGCCAGTGAAGCTAAAAGCGGAAGAAACATACATCAGAGCTGCACAAGGTGGAGTAGGAGAGGCAAAGACTGCTGGTAATTATGCTGCAAGTCTTTATCCTGCCAAACTCGCTAAAGAAGAGGGCTACGATCAAATTATGTGGTTAGATGCTAAAGAATTTAAATATGTGCAAGAAGTAGGAACTATGAATATCTTCTTTGTAATTGGTGATGAAGTAATCACTCCAGCTACGACAGGAACGATACTAAAAGGAATTACAAGAAAAACAATCATCGAAATCCTCAAAGACGAAGGGTATAAAGTTACAGAAAGGCCAATTACGATTGACGAAGTCGTGGAAGCAAATAAAAAAGGTGAACTTAAAGAAGTTTTTGGTACAGGAACTGCAGCTGTCATAGCAGTAGTGGATGAGATTAAATTTAGAGATTACGTTATGCATCTAAATCCTGATAATTATATAGTTGCAAAACTGGCCAAGAGTACTATTAATGGTCTGAGAAATAGGACGATAGCTGATACGCGAGGTTGGGTTGTTGAAGCTGGAGCAACAATTGATGCATAAACTTCATCTTTTAGTAATCACTTTTAATATTTATGTGTTTACATTTGAGTTAATGCCAGTATTATGAAAAGTGAACATAAATTAGCCCTTTTATTAAATAGTAAATCTCTTGATCAAGAGTTGATTTCTATAGCAGAGAAAGTATCTCAAGGTAGTCGTATTTCTGATGAAGATTGTTTATCCCTATATGAGAAAGCTGACTTGCCTACACTTGGGATTCTAGCTAATTATATCAGAGAAAAAAAACACGGAGACAAAGTATTTTTTAATAGGAACTTTCATATGGAACCTACTAATGTTTGTCTTTATACTTGTTCATTCTGCTCTTATTCTAGATTAATCAAGAAGAGGTCTGAAGGCTGGGAGTATTCTCTGGAAGACATGATGGATATTGTCAAGACGTATGATGATGAGCCTATCACCGAAGTGCATATTGTTGGTGGAGTATTGCCTCAATATGATGTTCAGTTCTATTCAGATTTATTTAGATCTATTAAAGATCATAGACCAGATCTTCATGTAAAAGCATTGACACCTGTTGAATATCATTACATCTTTAAAAAAGCAAAGATATCTTACGAAGAAGGTATGAAGATCATGGATGACGCGGGGTTAGATTCTATGCCAGGTGGGGGCGCCGAGATCTTCCATCCTGAAATAAGAGATCAAATCGCTGGTGGGAAGTGTTCAGGTGATGAATGGTTACGAATTCATGAAATTTGGCATGAATTGGGAAGGAGATCTAATGCAACCATGCTTTATGGTCACATCGAAGCGTTTCGTCATAGAGTTCATCATATGAGTGAATTAAGAAAACTGCAAGACAAAACTAGTGGTTTCCAAACTTTTATTCCGCTCAAATTTAGAAATAAAGGAAACGAAATGTCACATGTTGATGAATCTACAGTAGTAGAGGATCTTCGTAACTATGCTATATCAAGAATTTTTCTGGACAACTTTGATCATATAAAAGCTTATTGGCCAATGATCGGTCGTGATACTGCTCAATTATCACTGGCATTCGGTGTGGACGACCTTGATGGCACTATAGATGATACTACTAAAATTTACTCAATGGCTGGCTCAGAAGAGCAAAATCCATCTCTTACAACCGAACAGTTAGTGCAAATGATCAGAAGAGTAGGTAGAGAGCCCATCGAAAGGGATACCCTTTATAATGTTGTAACTGATTATACAGATCATGTTTTTGAAGATGATAAACAATACAAGGGCTATTTATCTTTGCCCGTTGTGAAGTAAGTAGTTTGTATAGAACTTGTATTTATTATTAGCACTTGGGATTATTCTATAATGAGTTTATTCATTATTCATTTCTAATATTAATCAATATCAAATAATTGATTTCAGAAAATCTATATATCTTTCGAGCAATACCAAATCACTAAGCGCAATTGGCGGAATCAAATAACATAAAAGACCCAATATTAGAAGTTGAAAATCTTAAGATCAGTTTTAATACTGACGGATCACAACTTATGGCAGTCAATGGTCTTAGTTATCAATTGGCAAAGGGTGAAACTCTTGGGATAGTAGGAGAATCTGGCTCAGGGAAATCGGTCAGTTCTATGGCATTACTCAAACTGGTGCCAACTCCTCCGGGCAAATATGAGTCAGGACAAATACGATTTGATGGGCAGGATGTAAATTTACTAGACCTACAAGAATCAGAAATAAGGAAATATCGTGGAAAGGAAATAGCTATGATATTCCAAGAACCAATGACCTCCCTCAATCCATCCCATAAATGCGGTAGGCAAGTAGCAGAAATGTTTGAGCTTCATACAGATTGGAATAAAATCAGGATTAAATCTGAAGTACTCAGTTTATTTGAGAAAGTGCAACTTCCTGATCCTGAACGTATATATAAATCATATCCCCATCAACTATCAGGAGGACAGTTGCAAAGAGTTATGATAGCAATGGCGGTAAGTTGTAAACCTAAAGTCTTGATTGCAGATGAGCCGACTACAGCATTAGATGTTACTGTACAAAAAGTCATAATCGAGTTATTGAAAGAACTAAATAAGGAAAATGGAAACTCGACTATTTTTATAACACATGATTTGGGGGTGATCAATCAGATAGCGGATAAAGTGCTTGTTATGCAAAAGGGAGAAGTAATGGAATATGGTCCGATCTCTGAAGTTTTCAATAATCCCAAACATCCTTATACGAAGGGATTATTAGCTTGCAGACCGCCTTTGGATCGGAGATATTCTAGATTGCCTATTGTTGGTGAATTCTTAAATATGGAAGAGCGTAAGCATGAGTCATATGTTACTTCTTTGATTCAAACGGATGATGAGTATAAGACACATCTTGAAGATTTAGAATCGAGTCCAATAATACTTGAGGCAAAAAACATAAAGAAATATTATCCTTCGAAATCTAACTTTTTTGGAAAGCCAACAGAATTTGTAAAAGCGGTGGATGATGTGTCATTTGAACTTAGAAAAGGAGAAAGCATAGGGCTGGTAGGGGAGTCAGGGTGCGGAAAATCTACTCTTGGCCGAGTACTACTTTGTTTAGATGATGCTACATCAGGATCTGCAGTTTTTGAAGGGCAAGACTTATTCTCGATGGAGAAAAAGAAACTGAGACACCTTAGGAAAGATTTTCAGATTATTTTTCAAGATCCATATTCTTCTCTGAACCCAAGAATGACTGTAGGGGAGGCTATTTTGGAACCACTCAAAGTTCATAATTTATACAATAATAAGACTGAACGCAAAGAAAAGGTAATAGATTTATTAGAGAAAGTAGGAATGGAATCTGATCATTTTAATCGGTATCCACACCAATTTTCAGGAGGTCAGAGACAAAGGATTTGTATTGCAAGGTCATTAGGGCTCAATCCTAAGTTTATATTGTGTGATGAGTCTGTATCTGCGCTTGATGTATCGGTGCAAGCTCAAGTACTTAATCTTCTGCAAGATTTGAAAGACGAATTTGACCTGAGTTACATTTTTATAAGTCATGATCTGTCAGTAATTAAATTCATAGCGGATAATGTATTGGTCATGCAACACGGTAAGATCGTAGAGCGTGGAGATGTAGAATCTGTAATCAATAATCCTACACAAGATTATACCCAAATGTTAATTGATTCTATCCCTAAATAGAGATCAAGCTTAACCTTCCTAAAATGTCAAAACTTATAGACTTTGATTAATATCTGACCAGATATCCTCAATGGACTCTATACCTACAGAAACCCGAATCAATCCATCACCTATACCGTTTGCTTCTCGTATCTCTTTATTTACATTAAGATGAGAACTACTAGCGGGATGCAAAACGAGCGTATCTACATCTCCAAGAGTAGGTGCTAAAGAACAGAATTTTAGATTGTTCATAAGTTGAAGTGCTCCTTCCATTCCGGCGTTTATTTCGAAGCTTAACATTCCACCAAATCCTTTCATCTGTGATTTTGCAAGTTCGTGATCTGGATGAGAAGTTAATCCATTATAATTTACAATTCCTACATTAGGATGTGCTTCTAGTTTTTCTGCCAATGATTGAGCATTGCTAGAATGTCTTTCCATTCTAAGCGCTAATGTTTTTACGCCATTATTAATCAACCATGCATCCCATGGGTTACAAGTAGATCCTATAAGTTTAAGCGTATTCCATATTTTTTTACGGTAATCAGCTTTGTGTCCTATAATTATCCCAGCTATAGAATTCCCATGACCATTAATATATTTTGTAGTGCTATGGACTACAAAATCAATACCTAATGACAATGGTTGCTGAATTATTGGTGTGCAAAATGTATTGTCAATTGCCGTCAATATATTCTTACTTTTTGCATAATTGGCTAACCATTTGATATTTATACATGCCATTGTTGGATTGGCAGGAGTCTCTATATAGATCATTTTAATGGTAGGATCCTTTTCGATGTTTTGTTGTATTGTATCGTGATCTTTCATGTTGATGAATACAGGTTCAATACCTAGTTGGGTCAATACCTTATTGAATAATTCTGTAGTGCCTCCATATAGATTGCTTTGGGTTAACACTTTATCCCCTTGTCGTAATGTACTCAACATTAATGTACTTATTGCACTCATGCCAGAGCTGGTTAAGAACCCGTACGCTTCTAATTCTGTTCCAAAAGACTCCATTTTAGCTAATTTATTAGCAACAGTATCTACAGTAGGGTTTCCATATCGGCTATATGAATGTCCACTTTCTTTCCCAGTGAAAATATCGATACCTTGATCTAATGATTCAAATTCAAATGATGAGGTAGCGTATATCGGAAGTTGATGAGGTTTAGTGCTTTCGTTTCTTTGGTATTCTTTTACACAAAGTGAATCGAAGGAAATTTGTTCTTTCATAGTCATGCCAATTTAGGGTTGTGAAAATAACAGATAAGCAACACTAATACGGGAAAAATGAAGAAAAAGTATTGGAAGGTCTATAAAATGAAATTGCCGACAACATCTTGTCGGCAATTTTCAAAAAGCATGAAAAAACTATCTACTATCTTAATCTTTTCGTGAATTGATTAAGGTTCAAACCAAAAACCACTCTGTCATATTCACACTATATAGATGATGAAAATGAGCGTTTTGGTATGTACAATTTGTTAAGAATAATATAAAAGCACTTAAGAGAATCTAAAGACCATGAATTCTGAGGATTATCTACCTCTTTTTGATGTCTTTTTGTTGAATTCGGCTGACGTGATTCTGTCATCTCTCTTTAGAACTTTTAAGAATTCTTCAGCAGAAATTGTGACATCATCGTATGTGATAAGATATAAGTTAAGCGTCGGTGCTATTTTTTTAATCAATCTCACTCCATATTTATCCATTGATTCCAACCACCTGCGAATTAGCGTTCCGGGAACTGGTTCAATAATTACTTCGGAGTATATATTTACAACTTCTGGCTTTTTAGAATGATCTATTTCTTTTTGGCTCTGCAATAATGTCCAATTACCACTATCTGCAATTTTCTCCAATAAAAATTGTAATTGCATCACTTGTTCAGGTCTTTCTTCTTTGCCAGATATTTCTTTATAAGATTCACCGTTATGAAAGCCAATTGTGTTTGAAGGAAGATCAGCTATTTGACTTTGGAATTTGGTCGGATAGGTTTCAAAATTTGAATTTTCAAAGGCCTCTTCGAGCACCTTAAATTGATCTTCAGAAATTTGCTTGCCGTGGATTCCTAAGTTGTTAGTATTAGCTACTCCCTCAAATGTAGCGTAACCACCCTGATTAATTGTCAATTTGTATGTAGGACATTTTCCGAAACAAGCACTCTTTTTAAGGCTAAATTTAACTTCATCTTTGGCTATGTTTTTCATTGCCTTGTTGCTTTTACATGAAAACGCTAATAATGCTATTGTAATAGCAAAGAATGATATGTATATTTTCATATGTACTTCTGTTTTATAGTCTTTTAATTTTATTCAATATGTCATAAGGTAATGAGTGTTACCATAAAGACGATGAGCATGTAAAAATGACACAATTTTATAGAGTTATACTCAGAAATGAGAAAATTGGTAGAAAAATAAGTACGATTAATTGATTTCTTTCCATCATTCTTATAAGCCACTATGGTAATTCCTTGTTATGGTCTTCGTTATATTAAATCACATTAGTGAACATTCGATTCTTAAAATTAGAAATGCTACCTTTGAAGTAAATTCATATCATGAAATTACCACATGTATATATAGCTGTTTTTCTGGGCTTTATTTTATTTTCTTGTGAAGTAAAAAAGGAAAATAGTGAACTTGTTTTAGATGAAGAAGGTGTGTTTAAATCGGTAATTACACATTCTGCTGGTGACAGTTGGAATACATCTGATACGTTTCTTGCATTGCCCATGAATGTTGGAGAAATCAATGAAAAGGATGTATTATTATTAAGTGATAGAGTTAAAGTAGGGAAAAGTGTATCTGTAATACCTATTGGAGCTGTAAAATTAATCGAAAACGATAGTATAAAAACATATGTAATTGCAATACCGTATTTGGAGAATGACAAAAAGATCGATGCTCAAGGATTTGATGAATTTTCGACGGTCTTTAGCAGTGCAAAATGGATTATTGAACAATACTTAGTTAATAGAAAAGGCAATAATGTGATCAAACTTAAATCATGGGAAAACGAGAAAATTGCAATTAATTATTTACTAAATTAATATATAGCTTTTTAATCCTTGTTTAAGGTAACTATCTTGCCTTTCTATCGTCAAATCAAAGTAATGCTAGCATGTAATTTGAATAAAGTAGAAACTTCCAATAATTTAAGTTTAAAAACAGTGGGATTCACAGTGTCATTTTTTCAAGCTATTGCCGATATGACAACAGATTGGAACGCCCAAGCTGGTAGTAATTTATTTTTGAACTCTTCATTTCTGTCTGCCTTAGAAGCGGCTCCACCCTCTGGAACAAATTATAGATATGGATTAGTCAAAAAGAACGGACAACAAATTGGAATTGTCTATTACCAACTGAAAAAAATCAACTTATATTTAAGTCTTCGTCTTGATGCATACATCCCTAGTAGTTTCAAAGATAAGGTGTGGCATGGAATAAAGAGTTTCTTGGCAAAAAGGATAAACCAATATGTGTTGGTTAATGGTAACATGACACTTACTGGTAATAATGGATTCTTTTTTAATTCTTCCATTTCTGATATTGAAAAATTCAGTTTAGTGGATGAGGTTAGTGATCAGTTAGTCTGTGAGCTTAGAAAAGAAAAAATAAAAGTTAAAGCAATTTTACTGAAGGATTATAACTCTGAAGAAAAGCCAAATATTAGTGATTGGAAATTTTCAGAATTTCAAGTTCAACCTAATATGATCATGAATATTGATCAGAAATGGGACTCTTTTGAAGATTATATTATGGCTATGAAGTCAAAGTACAGAGTCAGAGTGCGAAGAGCCAGAAAGAAAGCCGAGTCTTTAGAAAAGCGACAACTTTCACTTGAAGAAATCCATTCTTATGCTGACGATATTTCAAGACTATATAAAAACGTAGCTGAGCAGGCAGGTTTCAACTTGTTTATTTTACCAAAAAACTACTTCTACAGCCTTCAAAAGCAATT
Source organism: uncultured Saprospirales bacterium (assembly GCA_913061325.1). Lineage (GTDB taxonomy): Bacteria > Bacteroidota > Bacteroidia > Chitinophagales > Saprospiraceae > CAJXUU01. The sequence goes on from CAJXUU010000025.1 coordinate 12,512, forward strand.
GAAACATAATATGAAGTTAGTAGCTTACTTTGAGAATGAAAAGATGGTAGGTTACTATACGAACATTTTTAATGCGGGTGAGCTAGATGCACATTTTCTTGGTTACGATCCTACTTGCAACAAAGATTGTCAACTTTATCTCAATATGTTGTACGATTTGGTTGATGATGCCATACAATTAAAAGCACATAATCTGATTCTTTCTCGGACAGCAATGGAGATCAAGAGCTCAATAGGAGCGGAGGCTCAGGACATGTTTTTATACATGCGTACTATTAATCCAATCCTAAATAAAGGAGTTTCTTCTGCGCTCAGTTATTTTAAGCCAAAGGCCAATTGGAAGCCAAGGAGTCCTTTTAAATAATAAAATTAGATATTTAATTAATATATAATTCTCAGTTAGTCAAATGAATAAATGCAATTTGACAGTATTTTACATGTAAGTAGTGTTTAGTATGATACTTATCACAATATGATAAAGTCCTTGTTTTTTATTGATATTTAGCTTTCTATCAATTAATTAAACTATATTTGTTTTATGATTTGAAGACACCTTTAAGTTTGCGCATTTCATTAATGTCAAAAAGATATGGGAAATGTATTTATTTGGGAAGGATTTGTTCCACTCGAAAACACCTTAAGAAATGTCGCGGGGCTTCTTGCCAGAGAAGTCCTTTTTTTTTTTAAAGAACTAAATTTTCCTAATAATATTTTTTGATCCGTTGAAACATGAGGGCATATCTCATATCTCATTTTGAATTGTACTTATCATTTAGTCCAACACCACTTTCTATCATTGGAATTATTTTTACTAACCTTTTCATTTTGGTTTCTTCCCTCTTGGCTGTAGTTATATATTCGATATAATCATTCCTTTTCGAATTACTAAAAGATATGAATTGAGATAGGCCTATTTCTGATAAGTTGGATTTAAGGAGTTCAGGAATTTCTAATGTTTTAGCTTTTCTAATTGGCTTGATCTCTTTGCCATCTTTTTGATTTTGTATAGCCTCGAGGATATAGGCTTTTGCTGCTTGCTTATCAATTTTATTATTGTCAGTATACTTTATATGCCTCATTCCTTTGGTCTTACCTTCTTGAGCATTTTCTAAGATCCTTAGTTCATCTTTTAAGAATGATCCGTTGTGAAACCAAATCCCGAAGTGATTTTTGAAACCACAAAATGAGACAACATTTTTACCTTTATATCGATATGTTGGCATACCCCATTTTATATCTTCTTCTAATTCTGTGTCTAATAATATCTTCCTAATTGTGATCAGACCCTCACTCCAACTGTCATGCTTTTTAATGAAATCATTGACTTTTTGTTTGATTTCCATATTAGTTAGGTTTATTTATTTCTGACTGCAACTCTATCTAGAATTAGACCCTTATCAATGTTCTTCATATAACGATTCCAAGCAACAGGCCATTCTGGGTTGAGTTCTTTTGAGAAAAAATCATAAGCTGGTGAGTTAACCGATCCGTGAATAATAACTGAATGGTGGTATTCTAATTCTTTTCTTAAGTCTTCCGCCCTAGGAAAGCTAGGATAGACTTGGAGAAATTTTTCAACTAAGATAGTAAAATCAACAATCTCGTTTAAAGAACTAGAAATGCCACCATCTGAAAAGAATCTAGTATTGGCGTCTATTAGTTTTATTTTGATGTATTCTTTCATTGAATTGCTAAATGGACCTCCAATTGCTTTTTTCATTTTATTTGGATCGATAATCAAACCAACCGTACCTTCGCTCGCTGTGAATTTCATTCCTGCAGACGAAAATTTATTCGCAAATTCATTTGAAAGCATATCATATTGTTGGTAAGCTGCAGACTTATATTCTTCTGGTGACCATTCTCTGTTTTCTAAAGTGGAATAAAAATTTTCATCATTTGTTAAATTTTTTAGATGATACTCTGCCATAAGGTACATGATGTCGTTCCATTCTGCTGAACCACTCTTTTCTTGTTGAAGTATTTTTAGAATGTATTTTCCTCTATCCAGTAAAGTTTTGTCTTTATTGCCAATTTGAGTTAGAAAACTTTGTAAAGTCTCTGTAAACGAATCCTTTTCGCCTTTGTCGTATATTTTGTGAATTCCTCCTCCATAAACCCATCCTGAATTGCCGTCAAAGGTGATTTTATGATATAGAGTATTAAATTCCTTACCTCTTAGGACAACATTCTCAGAGAAATCAGAGACTTCTCCATTGCTGTAAACTATCTTCCCTTCTTTTAGTTTGTGAATGACATTGGATGATTTAGTTTTGTCTTCCCTTACTCTAAGGTTATTGACAGAAACGAAATATATTTGGTATGTTTCGGTCCGCTTTGAAATGTTTGATTGTGCTGTTTTCTGATTATGTTCTTGAGATATGGATTGCTTATCTGATTTACAGCTAGAAGATAAGATTACAATAAAAAGCAGGAGATACAAACTTAATTTATACATGACATTGTCTTAATTTGGATTAAGATAATAATATGGATTTAATAATATTTAGTCATGGTCCTAAATATTAGTATTGATAGTAATAAGGATTGTGATAAAAATAAAAGCGGAATAATCATTACTGACTATTCCGCCTCCCTATTTTTGGAACTAAGTATTTAAACCAATTGGTGTCTTACGATAGGTATTACGCATTACCAAATTTTTCAGATCTGTATGCAGCGCTTAATATTTCACCTCTTCTTACCACAGATGGTTTTTCGAAGTGTTTTCTATTTCTTAATTCTTTGATGATTCGAGTTGAATTCACTTTTCTCTTATATCTCTTCAGCGCTCTGTCGATATTTTCTTCTTCTTTTACGTTGATTATAAGCATTTTATTAATGTTTTTATTTTCGGTATGCGAAGGTAGTTTATTTTAAATTATTACAGAAGTATTTTCTGATTTATTTCATTTTGTTGAATTGGAAAATTGTGCTAAGTAAAACAAAATGAGTCTGTTATAGATACAAAAAATTTGTATTTATTACTTTGAACGAAAACAATTTTAGTTGTTGCTAATAACTACATTTGTGTCAAGAATCAGATTTCAATATGGCAATAAATATAGTATTAATAGAACCCGAGATCCCTAACAACACTGGTAATATAGGTCGCCTATGTCTTGCGGCTGGTGCCAAGCTACACCTGGTGAAGCCATTTGGGTTTGAATTAAGTGATAAACGCGTCAAGCGCGCAGGATTAGATTATTGGAAACATGTTGATCTCCATATTTATGAAAATACAGATTCTTTTTTCGAACAACATAAAAACGAGCATATGGTTTTTCTATCTAGCCATGGCAAAAAAATATATACTGAGATCGAAATGAAAGATGATATTTTTATTGTTTTTGGTAAAGAGTCGATCGGTTTGGGAGATGATATACGTGAGAAGTACAAAGAACATTTATTTTGCATCCCAATCTTTAGTTCATATGTACGAAGCTTAAATCTCGCAAATGCTGTAAGTGTGGTAGTTTATTCTTGCATAAGAAACCAGGGAAATTAACGTGAGCTCATTTATTTGCGAACAGATATAAAATTATTTATACATGAATTCAGAAGCTAGATTTAACTTAAGTTGAGTCTAGGTTTTTTTGTTTAAAAAATAGTTTGAAGTTTGATTTTCACTTAAGCTTTGTTTTTTCTATATTGGTTCTTTGTAATTATTAATACTGGTTAAATTAGAAATATAAGTCACTATGAAAGACAAATCTACTAGAAGAGATTTCCTGAAAAAAGCCTCAATTGCAGCGGCTGGTATAAGTATAGTGCCAAGACATGTACTTGGTGGTGTAGGTTATATTCCGCCAAGTGACCAGATTAGAATAGCGACAGTAGGAGCTGGGGGTAAAGGACATAGTGATACATGGAGAGCTTCAGGAATGGAAAAAGCAGGAGGAAAAGCTACAGAACAAATCGTAGCTCTATGCGATGTAGATATGAATACGGCGGCGAAGACATTTGCAATGTTCCCGAAGGCAAAAAAATATAAGGATTATAGAAAAATGCTCGCTGAAATGGATGATGAAATCGATGCGGTAATCATCAGTACACCTGATCATATGCATGCACCTGTTGGCATGGATGCCATATCAAGAGGCAAGCATGTGTACATCCAAAAACCTCTTGCACATGATGTGTATGAGGCGCGTATGTTGACTGAAGCAGCGAGGAAACATAATGTTGTAACCCAAATGGGAAACCAAGGAAGTTCGTCAGATGACATTCGTCGTATTACTGAATGGATACAATCAGGAATTATAGGAGATGTAACTCAAGTACATGCTTGGACAAACAGGCCAGTATGGGAGCAAGCGATGTATCGACCTACCGAAAAAGTAGAAGTGCCAACTCATATCGATTGGGATCTTTTTCTAGGTAGTGCTCCGGAACGACCATATCATCCAACCTACCACCCATTTGGATGGAGAGGTTGGTGGGATTTTGGCACGGGTGCATTAGGTGATATGGCATGCCATATTATTGATCCAGCTGTACGGGCACTTAAGCTGAAATATCCTACACATGTGCAAGCTTTTGCTCCATTTAAAGTTAAAGACTGGAACAGAGTTAATTCTTTTGAGTCTCCACCACTAGCAACGATAGTTCACTATGATTTTGCAGCTAGAGAAACTATGCCTGGAGTTAGATTGAGTTGGTATGACGGAGGGTTGATGCCGCCAAGACCAGCGGAACTGATGGATGACGAGCCTATGGGTAATTGGGATGGGGGTGTAATCTTCGAAGGAACAGCTGGTAAAATCATGTGTGATTGTTATGCTGCAAACCCTAGATTATTGCCACTTAAACGCATGGATAACTTTCAAGAGCCAGAGCAAACTATAACAAGGGTAAAAGATGAAAATCACCAGCAAAATTGGATATCTGCAATAAGGGGTGAAGCGGAAGCTAGTTCTTCATTTGATTATGCAGGACCCCTTACGGAAATCGTATTGATGGGTAATCTTGCAATCAGATCACTCTATGCTCAAGAAGAAAGAGAAGACAGAGGAAAAAAATATATGGCTTATACAGGCACAGGAATTAGACTGGCTTGGGATGGTGAGGCCATGGATATTACTAATTATAATCCTGCGAATCAATTTGTAAAAAGAGATTATAGAGATGGGTTTGGATTAAAAATGTAATAGATGGAATTTGCGGTTTATACGATTTCAGTATCTGGAATTTTTAAGAAAACGTATGAAATATTTCAAGATGAAGTTTTGATGTATATAGTAGAAAGCGAATCATTTTGGAGTTCAAAAGAGATGGTATTTCGAAATAATGAAGGCAATCCAGTTTTATTACTTAACCAAGTTTCTTCTTTTTTGGAAACGAAATTCGTTATATCCGATTTAGAGAAGGAACTAGCCACTGTTACTAAGGAAGGGTTTGGAATTTCTTTCTTTTCCGAAAGTATCTATGGAAATCATTGGCTCAAAGGAAAAAGCTTCAATACTGATTTTACTTTATATGATGATGAAGATGAGATTGCGAAGGTCTCACGCAAAACTTTTAGATCAAAAGACAAGTATGGAATAGCCATAAAAAAGGGGTATGACGAAAAGTATATTTTAGCATTGGCAATAGCTATTGAGGTTGTTATTCAAAGGCAACAAAATGGATAAAAACCAAAAAAAATCCTAAGACATATATTAATTGTCTTAGGATTTCTACATTTACTCTTTGAAACGATAAGATATTTACAAAATATCATAACCATTATATTTCTATTTAATTAGTTGTTATTATCGCCTTTCCCTGCAAGAATCCATCCTATAACACCCATTGGGAAATAGGCAATCAATAAATCCACAATAGAGAACTTCCAAAACGCGGGAAGCATAAAAGCCATCATAGCTCCACCGATAAAGAATAACCCTCCTATGACATAAGCAAGAGTCCTATGCTTCGAAACACCTAGTTTGACAGCTATAAATGCTCCTACTAATGTTCCCAAAGCATGAGCCAAAAATGAAACTATAAAGTGCTTGGTTTCATATAAACCTACATTTGCTTTAATGCTTTCTATATCGCTAGGGTTTACACCTTCTGGAGGTGGTATCAAATTTGGACCGATTGCGATTATACCATAATTGACTAATCCGCCGATGATTGCTCCTGCAATGACAGCTAGAATATTTTTTAATAAAGGTGACATAATATATAGTTTTAGTTAGGACTAAAGTAATAAAAATGTTTTGAAGAAGGAGAAGAAGATATATTCCTCTTACTGAAGACGCCTGAAAGTAAATGTAAAATGGGCAGATAGCGCTTAGAGTGTAGTTAAGTCTAATAAAAATAGCCAAGCCCAATTAAGAGCTCAGCTATTCTGAATCAATATTTCTCAATTAATATTTAGTAATTATTCAATTATGATTACTTGTTTTTTCATAGTTACACTTTCTTTTTGGATTTCTATGAAGTAATTTCCAGCGGATAGTTCACTTGTCTTAAGTGTTGTATTTTCTGCATCTGCATTTATGGTTTTTACTTTATTTCCATCAGCACTATATAGAGTAATTTTTCCTCCTACCATACCTTCCGGTATTTCTATTGTAAGGTCAGAGTTCGCAGAAGTTGGATTAGGGTAAACCTTAACTTCATTTGGCTTGAATTCGCTAATTCTCTTAAGAGGTGCGAAAGCATCGTTATCCATTTTTCCTACAAATTCTGCTATCTTATTTAGATCCATTTCTCCTACTAGAGACAGTGCCATAAATTCTCCTTCTACTACTCCTAGACCAACTATCTCATATACAACATCATTTTCTTCATCAACAAATAATGCGAATTTAGTTCCATCGTCTCTTACTCTCATCAACTCATCATATTCTCCTGATATGCTCTTCATTCCTTTTTTAAATTCAGATTGAGCTACATCCTTATTTGGAACCTTTATTAGTGAAAATGATTCTATTTTTGAAGCAAATTCTGAAAGTTCTTGTACTTCAGTATCATCAACACCTTTAGCAATTGTTGATGCGAAATCAAACATCTTACCAGAAACGAATACAACGGTTACATCATCTTGGTCTAAATACTGTGAGTACTCTCTTTCGATGATACCTTGTGCAAATACTGAACTTGAAAATACTGTTAAAACGAAAGCATAAATTAAATTTTTCATGTGGGTATATTTTTTTTGATTGTGATTAATATCGTAGTGTGCGTTTTCGATATATAAACAGTTGACGGTCCTCCTTAAAAGAATGTTACAATGAGGTTAAGAAAAAGTTAGCACTTGTCGACGAATGGATGAAAATAGTCTACAAACAATATGATTTAGAATATAGAATTAGCAGTTACATATTTTGGAATTGTTACGCCGAACTTAAGGCACGCTCAATTATCGCTTTTTCCTTTCTCCAAGAGATATAGCCAATAATTCCAAAAACAACGTATATCACCATCATGCCTACAAACAACCACCATCCTTTAAGGCTATACATATAGATACAGCCTAGATCCGCGATAATAAGGTAAATCCAACTGCTCAACTTACGTTCTATTAATAAAATAGTGCCCACAATCAAAAATACAGTAGTAAAGGCATCTAATAATGGTTGATCTATTAATTCAATAAATTGAGACGACCAGTACAGTAAATACGCAGCTAGACTGCCTCCAATAATGATATAAAAATGAGATGATGGCTTGTGTTCAGTAATAAGCAATTCCGATCTGTTTGTACCTCCAAATTTCCATCGATAGATACCTATAATAGAAATGATGATATAGAACACCTGTAAAGCTGCATCAAAAACATAATGACCACCATAAGAAACATAAGCCCATGTGCCACTACCTATGATACCATAGATGAAACATATGGGCTTATTTTTAATGGCATAATACAGGTAGATGAGAGAGAATATTGTCGCTCCCCATTCTGCGTATCCCATTTATTTTGTCTTTTTCAATGCCTCTACAAGATTAGAAGAAAACTTTATCTCTGTTACGATGCTTTCGGTGTTAGATATGATATCTATAGTCTTTACAGAATCTCCTAGTTTTTGTGTGCTCGTGTCATAAGTAGCTTTAATAACACCCATTTCGCCAGGTTTGATTGCTTCTTTAGGCCAATGAATGTTTGTGCACTTACAAGCTGTAACGACTTCTATAATTAAATCTGAATCTCCAATATTGGTAAAGTGGAACTCCATATCGTTTGTTTCTCCTTTTGCTAAAGTGCCGATGGATATACTATCTTTTACAAAAGAAAATATTGGATGATCTTCTTCAAAAGACTGTGTACCTCCGCCGGTTGAAGAACCTGTCGAAGGTTTCTTTGTTACTTGTTTTTTGATCTCAATAGTTTTTGGTCCAGCTATGATTTTGAATTCTGATCTACGATTAACTCTATGCTCAGTATCACTACATCTCACTCCTTCTACACAATGATTCGTAATCTGTGTTTCACCATAACCAACAGCTTTGATTCTTTCGGAAGCAACACCTTGTTGAACTAACCAAGATTTAGTAGAGGTAGCTCTTCTCTGCGATAATCTTCTATTATATGCTGTTTTACCTTGAGCATCCGTATGAGATGATAGTTCGATTACCATGTCAGGATATTGATCCATTAGTGATTTGAGATAGGCAAGATCTTCCTCTGCATCAGGTAAAATCTCAGCTTCATCAAGATCAAAGTAAATTTTGTTTAATCTTATTGGTTGATTTGCAGATACAATCTCGATTTCTTCTTTTGGTACTACCGGCTTTGGCTGAAGTGTTACACTCTTTTTTACTGTATATGAGTCTAACAAGCCAACTGTATTGAAAGATACCGTTGTATCTGGGTAGAAACCTTCTTTTGATACTACTACTCTATATTTATGGTCGGCATCTAATAAGAAGCTGAAATCATTTCCAATTACATTTGTTTTACTTTGGAGTGAATTATCATCATCTACAGAAAGATCGATAACTTCTACTGTCGCTTCTTTTAACGGTCCAGTTGGATCATTTACAAGCATTGCAAGATCAATAACAATTTCTCTTAATTGTAATTGATAAATGTCATCACAGCAAGTATCACTTCCTTTAAGTTTTCTTTTGTCTTTGTCTGGTCTATTTGAGACCATAAATCCAGAGGAGCCATCAGGCGTAAATCTCAAATACATATCATCCTGAGGAGAGTTATAGTTATAGCCCATATTGGTTATATCTTCGAATGCAGCACCATTCCATGAAGCATACCATATATCATGACCACCGAATCCAGGTCTACCATCAGTGCTAAAGTATAATGTTCCATTTTGATAGAAGGGAGTGATGTCATCTTTTGCCGAGTTAATAGATGGACCTAAGTTCACTGGTGTTGAATAATTGTCACCATTGATAGTAGAGTAGTAGAGATCTAACCCTCCATATCCACCGTCCATATCTGACACAAAGAATAGTACTTTGTTTCCAAATAATTCTCCTTCGTTGGGGTGCATAGTTAAGAAGTCACCATTTACAGCTTCTAGTTCGTTTGCGCCAGCCCATCCGCTTTCAGATTTGTAAGAAGTATAGATAGTAGATTCTTCTATTTCGTTAACATCCAGTTTTGCACGAGTGAAATACATGATTTTGCCATCACCAGAGAAAGCGACACCAGCACTATTAAATCCTTCTCTATTTATTTTTTTATTTAGTGCTTTTGGTTTTTCGTATTCTCCTTCTTTGTTTCTTTCAGCAGTGAATATTTTAGCTTCATAACCATCTTCCTCTTCTTCTGGTATAATTACTGTTTTACGATTGAATGATGAAAAATAAAGTGTCCCATCATTGTAACGAGATGGACTATTTTCACCACTACCAGAATTGATGTCTTTACCCGCAAATTCTATGACTGCTTCCATATTCTGAGCGTATGTGCCCATATTCTCGATCCCTTTCAGTTCGAAGAGTGCATCGTTTTTTACTGTATCATTTTCAGCTGTAGATGCGACTACTCTAAATTCATTTAAAGCTTCTTTGTATTTTCCTTGATACTTGAGCGCCTTTGCATAATCTATTCTTAAGAATTCGTAAACACCATCTTTGTCTCTTTTGAGCACTCTATCATAAGATCGTTCCGCTTTTTTATAGTCACGGAGTCTCATGTATAGATCACCTACAACTACTTTAAGGTCTTTATCCTTGCTCTCCTTGTAAGCCTTCTCAAACCATTCGATAGCATTGGCATAATCTTTTTTATCAGCGGACTCCTCAGCTACCTCGATCATAGTTTCGTAACTAGTTGCAGTTACAGGTTGAGCCTCCATGCAGATGATACCTACGAAGAATAATAAGGTTGTGAGTATCGATTTAGTATATGTCATATATATGTTGTTCTTTATTTTATCCAATTGGTCTTCTCAATTATTAACTGTCAATATGCTTCTATTATTACAATCGAGGGCAGTAGATGATTGGTTTCGGTTTCGGTTTTTTGAATATTTTACCAATGTATGAAACTGCAAGTTCGATACCTCCGTGACCACCGCTGGCAGTAGTCGCAGAACTAATATCTATATCATATGCAAGTCCCACTCTTATATCTTTTACTGAAGCACCAAGATATATTAATCCAGCTCTTACATTTCTCAATCCCAAACCTGCATGAAGCGAAAGCTTGTTTTCAGGCTTCATTTTGTAATTAAGAATAGAATTTACATTAATAGCACTTGCTTTTTTGTTTGTGTAGTAGTAAATACCTGATGTCAATGAAGCTCTCTTTGTCATTTCGAATTCGTATGAGGTAAATGCATTGATGCCTATTCCTTTTTTGTCAGTACTTCTTGCACTTGGTAAATTAGCCGATCTATCTGGATTTAATATTCCTTCTACTCCAATTCCAACTTTAAAGTCAGTTCCATTTTTTACGTTTTTCGTATTGTACAGAAGGCCTACTGTTAAGTCATTCAGACTGCCGCCAATATCTCCACCAGAATTATTTCCTCCACTTGGCAATCCAGTAGCTTGGAATTCCTCAGCTTGCATAGAAATACCAGCTGCTCCAAAAACTAAAGTAGAACCAAATGCTGTATCATCACCAATCAACTCATTTCCGTTATAACTATAACCACCTGTTCCATACTGAACTCCAAGTGATAATATCTGAGTCTGTTTTTTATCCAGCGAAAGATGGTATGAGGCACCCAATCCGTAAAGATTAATTTTCTGGCCAGCATTTCCAGCAGTCCCTTGTTCCAATCTTAGACCAATACCTACCCAATCTTGCTTTCTAATCCCTCTTATAATAGGTGCATCTACATTGAGACTAAATCCAGTAAAAGCCTTGTCCGCTGCCCCTCTATACTGATCTCTAACAATACCGTTGATCCTATAGGAACCATTGAACGCTCCCGCCAGTGCGGGATTGATTGCAAGTGGAGAATGAAAATATTGAGTATAGTGAAAATCCTGAGCAAAAGCGCCCACAGAAAAGACTATTGACAAAAATCCAACAAGAATAAAATTCTTAAAATGCATAGATTGCTTTTATACGTTTAAAAGATCGAAAATTGTGGCATTTCGTTGCACACATGAATTCAAAAAGCAAGATAATGCTATTTTTTAATATGTTGAAATATCTTTATCTATTGTAACGACAAATGGGTAAATAAATGAAAATAGGCCTGATCGCTTGGAGAGATGTGAATTATCCTTGTTAGAAAATATTTAGATCTGATCGCTCCAAGAAATGAAATCTATCATACCTTTTACTAAGTTTGCAAATGCATTCCACACAGAAAAAAAGACTTTTTTTACCAATATTAGCATCTTTAGCTATGGTAATTTCTTGCTATGGGCAAAACATAGTATCTCAGAAAAAATCTTCTTTTTTTACACCTTCTGATACTTTCAATCAAAAGAGATTCAACTATGCATTAGGTATCTCAGCCATTACTTACACTGGATTTTCGATAGGATTGTATAATACATGGTATAAACAGTATCCACAAGAGGCCTTTCATACATTCAATGATTGGGGAGAATGGAATAATATGGATAAAGTGGGACATTTCTATACAGCATATTTCCAAGGAGTATTATGCTACAAAGGCGCTAAATGGACAGGACTTTCCGATAATAAATCAATAATGGTTGGTGCTATTTGCGGAGGACTTTTTCAAACGACTATTGAGATGATGGATGCATTCTCTTCCGAGTGGGGATTCTCACTTACCGATATGGGTGCTAATATATCTGGAATTGGTATTTTTGCACTGCAACAAAAATACTGGGGCGAACAAAGAATTATGATAAAGGTCTCCTCATTTCCAAAGAACTACGACGACTTTTCGGTAGTTGGTAGCAATGGAACATCGATATCCTTGCAAGACAGAGCGGATAATCTTTTTGGGGCTTTTTTTGCTGAAAAATACCTCAAAGATTATAATGCACAAGCCTACTGGGCAAGCATAAATGTGAACAGTTTCCTGCCCCGAAATAATAAGTGGCCGGATTGGTTAAATATTGCACTAGGATATGGTGCAGATAATATGTTCGGTGGATTCGAAAATGAATGGGAGACAGAAGGTGAGCAATTTGTTTTGTCAGAAGATATTTACCCAAGAGTCCACCAATATTACATAGGATTAGACTTTGATTTTACTAAAATAAAGACAAAAAATAATTTTCTCAAAGGACTATTATCTATCTTTAATATTTTCAAAGCACCATCTCCAGCGTTGGAGATTAATAGCAAGGGTGAGGTAAGTTTCCATATTTTTAGGTGATATGAAAAACAAAAAATAATGTATAGGCTATGAATATAGACAGCACAAATGAATGGTCATTAGGTATTAAGATATTGATTCTTGTTGCCATTATGATCGGTTGTGCCTTGTTTGGCTCAGCATTATTACTTGGATTGGCATTTATGGGAGGCATGGATCTAACTGCGAGTATGGATATTTTCAATGCGGTAACAGATACTGCACTTAGGCCATATATAAAAGCGGGTATTGGGCTTAATCATTTGGCTATGTTTTCTCTTAGTGCAGTGTTATTTGCATATTGGATTAAAAGAGAAAAATGGAAGTCATATTTTCAAACATTACCAGTAGACTTTGATCTACTTTTTAAATTTGTAATTGTACTTTTTCTAGCCTACCCATTAATTGGTGTTTCTGCACTTGCATTAGAACAAATAGATCTACCTCAATGGATGGATTCAATGGATGAGGAGAGCATTGATTCTTTGATGAAAATGCTACAAATGGATGGAATAGGAGATTTAATTGTTAACCTGATAATTATTGCCTTGATACCTGCGATAGGAGAGGAATTACTTTTTCGTGGAGTCATCCAAAATGAATTGGTCAAAAAAATAAAAAATCCTCATGTAGCCATCTTTTTGGCATCTGCGATTTTTAGTGGATTTCATATGCAGATACAAGGTTTCTTGCCTAAGTTAATTATTGGCTTAGTTCTCGGCTATGCATATTATTGGACGAAGTCAATCTGGTATCCAATGGTCATCCATTTTGTGAATAATGGACTGCAGACAGTTCTATTATTCTTTGTGGGAGATCAGCTAGAGATGACAAAAGAGGCAGCTGAAGAACCAAATATTTTAGTTTTATTTATAGGAGTCATTATTTCTTGTTTTCTTTGTTATCGATTAGCGAAGCATATCAAAGATCAAATTGACGAAAAGAACATAGAATATACATGAGTAAAGTAATACCTGAAGAAAAAGCATCTACATCAAAAAGGAAGGTGAATATGCCAAGGGTGACTACCGCTTTCATCATAGTGGCAGCAATACTCTTGTCTATTTATTATGGAGCTTTTGGGCTATCGATTTTGTTCGCAGTAATTGTCATTTTTGGTGGATATGAGTTGAGCAAAATATTAGATAGACCAAGAACAAGTATAGGTTCATATCTTCATATTGCGCTAGCCGCAGCACCTATGTTATTTTTTGGATCTGGCTTTGCAACGCATAGTTTATACGTAATAGGAATATTCATATCCAGCGTTTTGATGGTTTTTCTAATTATCAATCTTTGGATGAAACCTATAGCCTATGAGAAGTTTAAGTATGTATTTACCTTCCTCTATTGGGGACTTCCATTTGGTCTTGCTACGTACCTATTATTCCACACTAACAAAGACATACAAATGATGTTTTTTGGCATCATCATTCTTCTGTGGACGAGCGACACCATGGCATACTTCACAGGCAAAGCTATTGGAAAAAATAAGTTATTCCCTTCTGTATCTCCTGGAAAGACTAGAGAAGGTAGCCTAGGTGCTGGATTCTTCAGTGTCCTTGTAGGCGTAGGATTCGCATATGCCATAGATGATAACATCACAAAATGGATGATAATAGCCATTATAGTTTGGATTATTGGCACCCTCGGAGATCTCGTGGAATCAAGAATTAAACGAGTGCAAAATGTGAAAGACAGTGGCAGTATACTACCTGGACATGGTGGCTTCCTTGATAGATTTGACAGTCTCGTTATGGTCATTCCATTTCTACTATTATTCGACTATTTTTTGTAGTTGATTAATGTTTCTTGTAAGTAAATAAAATCAATCGTAATTTACTATAGGTTCTAATTGTTACCTCGAAACAAACAGAGTTCCATGAATATAAAGAAACTCTATACTTAAAGAGTTGCTAAAACATCAACCCTTTACTAATTATCTACATTCCTTTTCATACATTTGCATCACCAAAGCAACTATTTCAGACTCGCTTAATTAAACAATCATGTCAATCCATCGAGAAGGTACCTATACATTAGTTATTTCAGCTGTTTTATTAGCTGTTTTGAATGGTGTAGTTTTTATATATTTTCCGTCATTGTTTCCATTTTTATTAGGGGTAAGTATTGTACTTTATTTATTCCTAATCAGCTTTTTTAGATATCCTGATAGGACTTTGGAAGTAACGGATGATAATATCTTTCTCTGTCCATGTGATGGTAAAGTTGTAGTAATAGAAGAAGTCGAAGAACCAGAATACTTCAAAGACAGAAGACTACAAGTATCTATATTTATGTCTCCGCTCAATGTACATATCAATTGGCATACTATTTCCGGAGTTATAGATTACTACAAATACCATTCTGGAAAATATCTTGCAGCTTGGAACCCAAAATCAAGCACAGAAAACGAAAGATCAACTACAGTCTATAATTATGGCTCTGGTAAAGTACTCGTAAGACAAGTAGCAGGAGCGCTAGCTCGTAGGATAGTATGCTATGCTAAACAAAAAGCAATAGTCAAACAAGGTGATGAATTAGGCTTCATCAAATTGGGTTCTAGGATGGATATCTATTTTCCGCTTGGTACAAAGATCGATGTAAAGATCGATGATGTAGTGAAAGGGAATATTACGAAGTTGGCTACGAAGGCGTGATTTTTCACCACAAAAAAGAGACCATGAGGGGGTGTGAAAGCACAGAGTACGCTAAAAACGGACAATAATAAAGCAAGTATTTATTTGGTCAGGCAACAGCCACGACTCTTGTTCCTCTGTGAAGAGGGGAAAGGAGGTATGCATATAATTTTTTAGGTTGTAATTTTTAACAGTGCACTAGATCGTCGATAGTACTGAATGAATATAATATGCAGTCTTTAATCGCGTAAATCTCTCTTCAAATTAAGGATTATTATAGTGGGTAGGTGGTGAGTCGATTATTCTGTTAATGGTCTATTATGAAAAATCATATATGTTAATTGCCAGCGGAATTAAAGAAATTGTATCTTTTTGATGTATCTTTGAAAATACAATTACATGAATTTCACGGTTCATGCGATTAAAATCAATACAATTATTCACGTTTTTTAAAACCTTTATTTCTATGAAGAAGCCAATAGCTTTCTTTCTTTCTTTCTTTCTTATTATTAGCGTTGCATACAATCAATCATGTGTTAATGAATGTATCCCGTTAATCTCTAATCCTAATCTTCAGCTAACAGAAATTAGCAATGATGAGATTTGGTTAGCGGATGCCTTTAATGATGGCTTTGTAGATCCTTGGATAAGTACAATCAATAGTGCTCACTTAGCTTATGATGACGGCAATAATCCATGCGAATTAGGTTATTATGTTTATGATCCTAACAATCTTCCATTTAATTGTTTATTTAGTAGATGGATTCCAAGTGAAAATTTTGAACGAGGATATCTAGAAGAAGTCGCGCAGCAGGAAAATTTCTTTGCCAATGATTTCTACACCTACTGTGTCAATATAGATGTGCGATCCTTAAGCTGTGAATCTCAACCTGGAGATGGACGACTTATAGTAAGAACTGGTGACGGCCAGTCAATATCTGGGTTCTTTTATGAATCTGTACCTCTGGCCCTTCCTGGTAATAATACAGACTTTATTGGTGAAATTATAGTGCCCGCTCAAGGTGCCGTATCCATTAGTACTATCTTTACACCTAATATGGATAATACATATCTGAGAATAGCAAATGCTGTAGAAACTCCGGGTCGAAGTTTTATGACTATCGATCAGGCTAAAGTAACATGCGAGACATCAGCAATTTCAGATATTATTGTCACACAAGTTGGGGAGACAGTAAGTTTTGAAGCGGTCAACGGTTCTCCCTTTGCTTTCACAGCTCATGGTTGGGATTTCGGAGATGGAAATTCTACAGGTGGTGCAGCTATCCAATCACATATTTATGATCAGCCTGGAGATTATGATGTGTGTCTTAACATATTTGATGTAAATAAATGTTGTGGAGAACTTTGTAAAACTTTCACAGTAAATCCACCGCCAAACTGTCCTGTGGATGAAGAAACAATCTTTATTGATGCTGATGTGACTGGTAGGTTCTCTGATTTGGTGACTATGGGTTTGTATAGTAGTGGAGGCTCTATGACAGGAAAGGATATTGTAATAAAAGGAGCATTTACTTTAGATGAAAAATTTACTTTTAATAATTGTAATTTCTATTTTGAGCCTGGAGCGGAATTGATCATTGATGCGCCAGAGTTGATATTGATGATGGAAAATAACTTTCAAGGGTGTACGGAAAT
Source organism: uncultured Saprospirales bacterium (assembly GCA_913061325.1). GTDB lineage: Bacteria > Bacteroidota > Bacteroidia > Chitinophagales > Saprospiraceae > CAJXUU01. Next base: position 29,505 of record CAJXUU010000025.1, read on the forward strand.
GTGGAAAGGAATAACTGTATATGGACAGAATCAAGGAGATTTAGCTTGGTTTGTAGGAGGATCAATAAGTGATGCTTATGCTGGGATTGAGATTATGGATAATGCTAATATGTTTGCTTATGGTATTGATTTTAATAAAAATTATATGGGCGTATATTCTGCACCTTCAAGCACTTTAAAATCATATAAAGGGTTTCCTTTCTTTGCCTGCAAATTCACTTCAAATGGCGTAATGCTTCCTAGTTATCAAGGCCAGCCTGATTGGGAAACTATAACTTATGCAGGGGCTAATATTAATGATTTAGATCATTTTAGTATTTGGGGAATTAATGATTTTGTAACTACAGAACTCAAAAGAAATATTTTTGATGGAATAGCAAACGGTGTAATAAGTAATAATTGTAATATTAGCTTAGTCAGAAATGAGTTTAAAAATATTAACTCTGTGCCAGATGTTTTTGGAGATGAAGGAATAGCTGTCAATATTAGCTCAGATTTACCTGTTGAAATTGATGCTAATCATTTTACAGATTGCCGTACTGGAATTATAGTAAAAAACTCAATTATTAGTAAATTGGACATAACTAACAACCGATATTTTAATACTGCTGATGCAAATAATATTGAACCGCTAACTATGTTGGTTTTGAGATGGACAGAAAATGGTAATATTAATATTGTAAATAACAAAGCTGAAAATGATAATTGTAAAGTTGGGATGACTCTTTGGCAAGTAAATAACTTTGAATCATTAAATATTGTTGATAATCGTAAGCATTCCTTAACCATGCTGGATGTGAATCCTTTACCAACCCAATATGCATTTATTACAGATAATTATCTATTTGGGACGGGGCAAACTAAGATTAGGTTAACAGAGTGTTCTAATTTATCTGTAGAAAGAAATAAGATAAATGTAGATAATCCTTTACCTGTCAGCGGATTTTCAATAAATCACACTACAAATTCACATTTCCGAGACAATGAGCTTTTTACTGGATATCCATATACTTCATTTAGTAGTGATCATTCTAATTTCAATCTGTACTGTTGTAATATACTGGATAAGCCATATAATGCTTTTAATTTTACTGGGCAATCCAATCCATCTACGCTTTCCACAAATACTTCAACTTTTGATGTGATTCCTAATTGGAGTACAAACGGTTGGGCTTTACGACTCGATGATGCGCAGATCGGAAATCATGACAACGCTGGTAATATTTGGAACGGTACAGAACTAATTGCAGATATCCGGGCTGAGGATCCTGGTGATTATCAAATCATTGCAGTTGCATCTAGGTTCAGAACCGATTTTGATGTTCCAGGATTGAAGCCACAATATATAGTGCCAATTGCCATTTCAAATACTTGGTGGGTGAATCTTGATATAGCACCTCCGACTTGTGCTAGTAAGCCAGATTGTGAAGTTGTGCCGTATGAATTTACACCAACGACAAATTCTGATGATTGTGATGAATTTAGAGCGTATGTTGAAGCATTACTAGGTCCAAAATTAGCTGGGGCATTCCAACATCAAAACGATTGGGCATTATATTATTTTGCTTTTAAGCATCTGAAAGGTATCCCTCTAGATAAGTTTAGTGATTGTGCTTTTTTAGTAGATTTCTTAGACGAGGTAGATGATAATGTGAAGCAGTTTTATGATGCTGATATTAGTGTCAGAAATATTAAAACTCCTAATGATGCCGAAAGAGATCAAATCTCAAGTGCTGCAAAATTAATATCAGATGCAAGTGATGATCTAGAAAGTATTCAAGCTGTCTCTTATACACATCTGACGCTGCCGACGAAGAGGATAGTGTAGAT
>CAJXUU010000026.1 GCA_913061325.1 uncultured Saprospirales bacterium
GAGATTTCTGCCTGTCTCGTGGGCTCGGAGATGTGTATAAGAGACAGGAATAATCGAGTCTGATAGATAACCTAATGGTACGTTTTCATCTACCGTGAAAGTGATCTCTTCTATTTCATTGGCAACCAAGGTTCCAGAATTCGGTGATACATGTACCCAGTCAGGAAGGTCCTGCATTGTATATGGTACAGGATAACCGCCTCGATTTTGAATCTTGGCAGTAATTGCCTTAGTCTCATCATCGTATTTTGTCAGTTGAATACTATCTGTGAGCCATGCCAATTCATTACGATCGACATAGAATTCCCACTTCTCAAAATCCATATTATTGCCAACTAGATCCTTGATATTGTGCAACTCTGCTCGGATGATCTTATTTTCAAAAACTTCATTTACAAAATTAGGATCGAGTATAAGCTTATTATCAAAACAAGATATAGACACATCGATTAATTCGTCTGTTGTTGCATCATATAAACCCACATTGTTTGGCTGGGTCAGGTCTGCTTGGATCAATTTATTGCAATTGATTTCCTGATTGAAGGCAAATGAAATCTCATCACCCACATGATAAACTCCATCTGATGGCTGTGGCACACCTAATAGTTCTGGTGGTTGACGGTCAATCCTACCTTTAATTATTTCAGAAAAACCGGGTTTATCCGAGGCATCGCCACTACAAACTGCCCATGCATGAACCTCATAATTTCCATCTATAAGACCACTTGTTTCCCATAAAAACTGAGTAAAGCTGGAGCCGAGTACCAGCGTGTCAGGTTCATTGGGCAAAGTATTATTAGGAGGAGAACCGTTAAATCCTGACCAATTCGGATTATATGCTTCATAAATGCCATCATTGGTAGGCATATTGATCCAGGCTCCATCGCCATCGGATTGGCGGTATTGCATCCGGATAAGCTGAAAATCATGCGAATTCAGGTCATAACCTGAGACAGTAGTCCGTCGTAAGGTACCTGGCTGATTAGGATCGTCAGTGATGACTACCCAGTTTTGTTCTGGAACATTGATATTGACCTCACTGCAAGGGCGAATGAAACTTACACTGATCGGAATGGCAGAGAATAAATCAGGAATTGAATCATTTAGATCTGGAAAAAAATCAGTCAGGATACTCAAACCCAAATTTCGGTCGTATTCGCATTCTGACATTTGGACCACTATCAAAGAATCGTAGACATATTCAATAGGTCCTCTTTCTACTGTAACTGTAATTGGAATAGATCCCCCGTATGGCACTGTATACTGCTCCACATAATTCAAGGGCTGGCCATTCAACTTAATAATGGCTCCATCTGGATTACTGGCAGCTATACTTGTAAAGCCATACGTCACGTCTTCGTTTGTAGCACTTAGGTTACCTAAATTAAATTTGAAGACTGCCGCTTGATTTGCAGGTATATTAATTGCTTCAGATACTGATCCATCAGCTAATTTAAGATTAGGGCCTTCTCGATTTGCAGTTCCTACTTCCCATGGGCAAGCGGACTGCCCTGCTTTTATCTTAAAAATTGGCGTTTTATAAATAGAGTCTAGACCAACATCAACACTAAAAGCATCTCCTGGGTCGTCATCAGATAATATATAACCTGTAGTAACAAAATTAGAGTTTTCATCTCCTGCGCCATTACTTGTTTCTTGTCCAGCAAATATTTTAGCGTTTAGAATAAATCCATTCATATTATATTCAAACCCTATATTGGTTTCTTCTATACCGTTTTGTCCATTACCTGATATAGAACTTGATACGTCTAAAGTATCACTAGTAAAGGAATATTCATATTCTACCCCCGCACTAAAAGATATATTCCCACAACCATGGCAATCTTGATAATCTGAATCCAATACAATAGTGTCACTTTCCGCTAATATTCCTCGCCATTCCATGGCAGAATTTTCATATTCCTTTTTGAGAGTAATGTCTTGCTCCTGAGATGCTATTTTATATAAATTTGGAATCACATAATTTTCAATTTGAAATCTAGAATAGAGATACGTAGATTCATAATCACTATCACCTTCTACATTGAGAATAACCGAGTCTTGGACAAGACACAATTCGGGATCAAAATATACAGCATCGGCAAATCCAAAGATAATGTTGGTTGCTAAACCCATAAAAACATCAGAAGCTTTGCCTGGAAGTAAATCACCATCACTTGTAGCAATTCTTTCATTGGTTGTAAAGCATTGCTGCCAACTTGAGTCAGTCACTGTATTCCAAGTAAATTCTCCATCAATACTTGTGTCGAAGATGGGCCCAAAATTATTTATCACTGCCATTCCTAAACCGATAGAGACTTCAACGTTACCTCCTAAATGATATTCACCACCTACTCCAAATCCACCTTCTGATAAATAACTAAATTCAGTGGTCTGACAAATGGTCTCTCCTTTTTCAAAATATGCACTACTCCCATCTCCTGGAGGGTCTCTCAATACGAGCATAGGTATATTTGGCAATTTTGATGTAAAGGTGTTTTCCTTTTTTCGTATCCCTGTAACTATTGCTTGCTTGGAGACCGATGATTCTCTGCCGGCCAAAGAAGTACCTACTATTTGTAAGGTTTTTAAGTAGGGTGGAGAAGGATTTGGTTCACCTACTTTAAAAGTATAGGTGAATGAGTCACTAAGTGTTGTGTCTATTCCTTCATCAGAAAGCCCATTAATTATTGAGAGGTTTCCTGTGTCTACTTTACAAACTCCTCCAATGTATATCTCTTGCATTTCAAGGATTATAGTCTGGGGACTGCCCTGTTCCACAATAATGAGGTCACAATCAGGATATTTTTCAAGCCCACTGATAATGGTAATTTCAGGTGGTGCAAAATAGATCATATTTTTAATGGTGTCTTTAAGAGAAATATCCAATTCAGAGCCCCCGCTTACCTCAAAGTATGTCTTGATCACTGGTTCCGAATGTTCTATGATAGATAAAACCATTTTTTCTACTGGTGGTAAATTGTCAAATTCAAATTCTCCATTCTCTTCACCTGCTCCAAATTCATATATTCGCTCTAGACATCCGTCAGGTGTACTTACTTTTACTCTACAAATAGTACCTTGATTCATACCTAGATTCTCTAGAATTGGAAGTCCACATAACCCTCCAGCAACTTTACCAGAGATCTTTCGTTTGACAGTATTGTTGAATAAAATTCCTGCAATAGGACCCGTAACATTAGTCAATTCCCATGAAGCAGGAGAAAAAGTGTGCCCTTCAATTTCTGTATCTTCATTCCCATTTGAGTCAAATTTTACATATTTAGGCATCAAAATACCTGAAAACCCTGGATCAAAGTCTACGAGAAACTTACCTTCATCATCTGTATAAACAGGTGGGGAAAAAGAAGATCCATTCACCAATATTTCTACATTGGGTTGAAAACATTCTGTCCCTTGAAATCTTACATAACCGGATACGGGTATCGTTGATAAATCAGTAAAATCCACTTGATCTACTGATGTCACACTTGGGTTAAGGGTGACTTGTCTAGTCTTAGGTGTAAACTCATGAGGTGTCGTTTCTTGATTGGCTGCAAAATTTGACCAGACTGCACCTAATATTTTACCAAACTCTAAAAAGACAGATCCCACACTATTCACTCGATTTCCATTACCCTCATCTATTGGAAAAAAGACGATCAGACCTTCCTCTGTCATATCTCTTGCATTTTGAGTATGGGCCATTATTGTAGATTGATGTAACAATGTATCATATACTGCTATTTCATCTATCAATCCATTAAAATAATCGGTAGTAGAAATTCCATTAGAGTTAGCTCCTGCATACCAATGGTATGTTGTATCGGACCAATTGCTGGGAATAGTATATGATTGGGCAGGTTGTGATATTCCATTGATGTATCCATTGATTTGTCCTGCGACACTATCAATAGTAAAGGCCAAGTGGTTGAAACCGGTTGCTAAATTACCAATGGTTTGAATGTTGCCATTGATGTCGACTTTGACTTGATTATCAACTCCCTGAAGTTCGCTATAAATCTTAAAAGTATTACTTCCTTCTTTTTTGGAAAGAATCGTTTGGGCTGATCCAGCATTTGTATTATTCACCCATAATTCTATGGTAGATTTCGGTGGTAAAGCAAAGTTAGGTATTTCGACATGATCATTCCCATTAAACTCCAAAGATCGGTGTAAATAAAAATTCTTCTCGGGCTCAGCTATAAAAGTGGTTCCCGTACCATAGCTCACCCCCTCTATAAGATAGTATCCATCTTCATTGGTTACTGCAGCAGTTCTTACCGGTGGACGATCTTCATCAAACTGTGCACCACAAAAGTAGAGCTGATGTCTATTAATAATGTCAAAAGATTTTTCACCCAATTCCTCATCAAATTTCCAATAATGTTTTAAATCTGGAGTTGTCGAAGAAGCTGTGCCTTCCATGACCATACCGAGATCTAATTCATCCAATACCGTGTGGTAAATCCTAAACTCATCTATCAAGCCACTCCATCCATTAGCTTCAAGAACTTTACCAATATAAAGTGAATCTGGTGAGCTAACATTACTCATGGTAGATTGAGCTCCTAAAGCTCCATCAATGTACAATCTGCCTGTATTAGCCACTGCTTCATAAGCCAAAGTCACATGGTGCCACTCGTTACTTGCAAAATTCGAAGTAAGACTATTCACTCCTTGTGTTACACTTATCCCATTCGCACCAGGGAGGGCATTTATTTCCAAAGTTGATCCATTGAAATGAATAACATCAGCATTAGAGCTAGATGTTGTCGTCTTCATCCAAAAAGTCATCGTCCAATCTGCACCTGCTGTTGGTAAAAAAGGATTTCCATCGTCTTTAATCGCAATCGCTCCATCATCTATACCGTACTTAGTAGAAAAACCTTGCATCGGCAGCAAAGTAACTTGTGCATTAGGGACAGGTCGACTATTTAAAGTGCTCACCCATCCTGTTACTACACCATTTGGCACTTGAAAGCCTAAACCTTCTCCTGCAGATCCTTCTCCAAACTTATTGATCCCTGACACAGCATAGATATATGGGCGTCCTGCAATGACATTAAAATCATTGTAATTTCTAACCTGTGGACCTACATTATCAATAAAGACACCATCTCTGAATATATTAAAACCTTCATTTGGTGAAGATCCCAGTGGATCTATCGCCCAACTTACTTGTATGCGATCAAGTAGTTCTCCTTGACTCGCTGTAACTGTTGCTGGCAATGGAGGCAGTAGAAATTGGGCATAAAATCCATACTCCGCAACGACTTTGGTTGTATTGCTCTGACCTATTACAGGCTGACCTAGAAGTATATTGGAAGCCACTTTTGGGGTGACAGAATTGGTAGTAGCCCCATAACTAATGATGACCTTACCACCTTCCAATTCGGATCCTCCTGCTTGTGGTCCACAGTCTTGTGTATAAGATAGTAAACTCCATCCTAAACATATGATCAGACTGAATACTCTAATGATATTTGTATTCATTATAATATATTTTATGTTTAAAAAGAATTTATTTACCCGCTGTATCTGTGTTGCTTATAGTGTTACTTTCAGATTTTACCATCATAGCTTCTAACATAGATAGCCTATCCTCGATACTAGCTGAACTTGACTTAAGTGTCTTGTTTTCTTCCGTCAACCTATCATTGGCTGCCTGTAAATCCATGATCATCCGATACATCTCTTGAGATGCAGATACATTGAGCATAGCAATGGCATCGTAGTCTACCGATCTAAAATCATCTACATATTTACCATAGACAAAAACGTTTTCTGGTTTTTCTGCTATTAATACTGTAAACGTATGCGCATCAATAACGCCAACTACTTCAACTTCACTTAATTCTTGATTTAGCGTTTTTAGGTCTATTTTATCCCCTACTTCAAATTCATGGGCTTTATTCGTGTTAATCTTTAATTCACCTTCATTGAATTCAAATGAATTTGCCACTTCATAAACATTAGGAATCACTGATCTTGTCTTGCTTATGGCATTTGGTAGAACTTCTTCTACTTGTTGTGCAATCACTTTTTTCTGTCTTCTCTTTTCTTTTTTGATATTGTCTATATGATCATATTCCGTGATCTCTATTTGATTGAGTAATGCTAAGTCGGATTTAGCATTTGATTGTTGAAGATTCGTTTTCATCCGTTGATCTGAAGACGTGAATGAAGCAATCCCGTAGATATTTTTTTTTACTATTATTGACTCTTCAAATAAAGCACAAATGTCATTTAAAATTAGAGGGTTTCCTGGAGGGAGGTTTGGTGCGTTAGAACTAAATTCATCTAAGCTATTATTATTGAACCAAGTTGCATATGTAATGTTCTGCCAATCGGGTTGGATTTGACTTGCAGTTCCAACGTGTAATGTGGTATTTGGCTCTCCAGCTGCACTACCGATACCAAGACGTCCTTCTGTAGTAAGTGTCATTTTGGGGCTAATGCTGTTATTTATATGGAAAGTAAGATTATCGGCATCTGCTCCTATTCCAGTATCACAATTATGAATACCAAGATCTACATTTCCACATACATAATCAGCACCATCAAGGGCTACACCTTTAGCTTTCACTTGGCCGGAAAGTGTTACATTACTAGCTGTAATAGTGTATGTAGTTGTAATAGAACTTGTTAAGAGGTTTCCAACAATTTCTGCTTCATCACTTACCACAAACTTTCCGTTACCATCAAAATTAGCGGACTCTCCATTTGCAGCCAAAGAATTCACAGCCATAGCATACGGCGCATAGCCCAATTTAGTCCGAGGAGAGAGTTCTTTATTATTAGTGGTCACACCTAAGTAGAGTTGGACACCAAAGTCACCAGGCACCAAAGGCACGACACTCCCCAATTCATGACTATATACACCACTTACTACTTCTACCGTTGCTGGCTCCATCCAAATATCATCTCCTCCTTCAACTTGATTATACAATTTGAATAAGATTGATTCGTCACCATCTGGCACCGCAGTACCAGATATATTCTTTAGAGTACTTTGAATACTGATGGTTGGGTTTTGAGCCATTGCTAGTGTAGAAAATAGGATGCTAATAGCAATGCAAGAAAATTTTAGGTGCTTGATCATAATTTGTAAATTGAGTATTTTTATAATATAATTTAGGTTAATTGTCTGGCTTAGATTTATTGCTATGGAAGTGATTTGAGGACGGCGCCCTATACTCTTTCATGCTTAGTCCTCTTTCGGGCAGCGTTAATTCTATGGTGCAAAACTATGTCGAAGAGATGTGTTTAACGTGGTGAAAATTGACATTCACGTGGTGAAAATTGACATTATTAGCCCTAGGAAGCCCGTATAGGCCAATTTTGTTAAAACAAATTAATTATTCAAAAAAAAACATGCTTCTAACTACTATGAGAATAAAGACTAAATTCGTTCTTAAATTATCCTTGTTTGAATTTTAGATTTAGAGCGTACATTCTTCCTTTCTTTTTTGCTTTCTTCATATTAGCACTACCGAATACTTCTTTGAGTCAAGACTATATGACCCAAGTCCAATGTTTTGGGTTGGAGGAGGGGCTTTCCGATTATAATATTAAAGAGATTTTTCAGGATTCCAGAGGTGTCATTTGGATAGCTACTCAATATGGCCTCAACAGATACGATGGCTCTTCCATAAAGGTATATACCAAGGAAGACCTTGGCTTACCTAGTGACTGGATAGTTGATATAGAAGAAGATGCAAATCAGATGCTATGGATAAGAAGTAATCAGCTTTCCTACCTACGATCCACCCGTATATTTGACCCAATTACAGAAAAATCAATGAGTATAGCGGAATACACGGGGTCTCCTTTCAATTCTGAATTATTGAACCGTCCGATGTCTCCTCTGTATAATGGTTCCAATATGTTTGTGCAAAAAGAAGATGCTGCGTTCAACTACTATGAGTTAAAAGGGAACCAATTAAGGTTCGCTTTTAAGATTAGAAGTGATGCTATAAATTTTCAGCACCGTTCGTTTTTATATGCTTATAAGTTATCTCAAGATACTTTTTTGATTGGAGCTGCAGATGATAAAAGTATATATGTCAACAGCAAAGGAGAAATCTTAAGAATTGCCAACCCAGCAGAAAAATTTAGTAAAAGTATAGATTTAGCATTTAATGGAAAAATTGATGGTTTAAAGGGAACCGAGCAAATAATATCCAAAAACAATATAAAGTATTCATTTTATGAGGATACCCTAAATATATATAGTAATTCCGGGAAATTATTAGAGAAAAAGAATTTGGATGTCAAAAGCAATAAAACGAGTTCCCATAAGAGAATTATGTTCGATGACCACCATGGAAACATTTGGATTAATAGTCAGCAACGATCCTTTTGCATACTGAGCTTAAAAGAACAAAAATTTAAAGTTGAAGCATTTGAAGAATCCTCCGCATCCATGTTTAGAGGGATTCTTAAAACCGACGATGGTACCATTTGTGCAATCGGGGGAAGTAATGAATTGAGACAAGCTTTTCTATATCAAAAGCCTTCAGAAGGTACAAGTTTTATGACAAATGGTAGTTTCGGATTTGGCATACTGGAAGCTGATTCTAGTAATCTTTGGATCGGTAATTACGGCTATCTAACTCATTATAATTTAAAAAACCAAGACTTCCGATATTACCGTTCCAACACTACATTTTGGCAACCCTATAAAAGCCCTGATCGTAATATTTGGTGCGGAGCTAGTAACGGATTACTCAAACTGGATTCGCTTACCAAACAATTGAATTATTTTAGAGATTATAGTAATTTTCCGATTCTAGAAAAATCAACTGTTTATGCTTTTCATACCAATGAGCGGGGCACTTGGCTCTCTACTTCTGCAGGTTTGTTTCTGGTAGATTTGAAGCAGGAAATAATCTTGGAATATTATAGCAAAAATCAAGAAGGAGCATTCTATATTCCAACCGACCATATTGCCCACTTTCATGAAGACCAAGCCGGCATTTTTTGGCTGGCCACCAAAGGGGACGGTCTTATCCGATGGGATCCTAAAACGAAAAAAAGCGAAGTGTTTTCAAAGGCCAATACAAGTCTTTCACATGATGTACTTTACGGTATTTATGAAGATGACTTTAATAATCTCTGGATCTCCAGTTATAGGGGTTTGATGTCCTTCAACAAAACGAGCCATCTTGTAACCACTTACAGGGAAGAAGATGGTATCCCACATAATGAGTTCAATACCATTTCTCATCATCAAGACAAGGAGGGGAATATGTACTTCGGTACTCAAAATGGGTTTGTTTATTTTCATCCAAGAGATTTTATTCCTAAAAAGACGGACTATCCATTTATTATTTCCACATGCACGAAGGAGCTGATGGAAAATGATAGCATTATAAAACTGACTGCACAGCTATTAGAATCTCATGAAATCAACTTTTATCCATCCGATAAATCAATCAACCTCGACTTTGCAATCCTTGATTATCAAAATTTAACTGGCATTCAGTATAGCTATAAAATAGAAGGTTATCATCAAGATTGGATTTACCAAAAGGCATCTTTTCTCAAGATATTTGGATTGCCTTATGGCGATTATAAATTATTCTTGCGAGCGAAATCACCAGGAAGTTTTGATTGGATAGAATATCCAGAGGTCATCAGCATAAAAGTGAAGAAACCATTCTATTTGGAGTGGTGGTTTATAGCAAGTAGTATTTTAGCCCTTGGTTTATTGATGGTTTACATTGTTCGTAGACGTACGCAGAAGTTGATTGCCCAAAAGGATGAGTTGGAAAAACTTGTTGTAAACCGTACCGCTAAAATTGAAGAACAAAACGAAGAGCTAAGAAGTCTGGATAAAGTAAAATCAAACTTCTTCGCCAATATCTCTCATGAGTTGCGTACACCGTTGACTTTGATATTGGGACCGTTGTCCTATGTATTGGATTCACCTGATGAATGGAATAAAGAGGATGTTCAAAAGCAGCTACTAGTCATGCAGCGTAATGGTAAGTCCCTTCTCGAATTGATTGAAGAGATATTGGATCTATCCAAACTGGAAGCCAATAAAATGGAACTGGAAGAAGAAGCTACTTCTATCCGTGAGTTTTTTGAACATATCTTTACCGTATTTGAACCTCAGTTTCAAAGTCTAGGGATAGATTATGATTTGAATTTCGAGTTGCAAAATCCTGATCAGTTCATTTTACTGGACAGAAAGAAGATGGAAAAGATATTGAATAACTTCTTAAGCAATGCCATTAAATTTACACCTAAAGGGAATAAAATCACATTGGTTATATCAGAAACGGAGGATCAATTAAACATTAAGGTAAGCGATACTGGGAAAGGTGTTCACCCCAATGATCTACCGTTTATCTTTGAGCGTTTTTATCAGTCCAAACAAGAAGATCAGAAGCTATATGGTGGAACTGGTATCGGTCTAGCTTTAGTCAACGAATTTGCTCAGCTTATGGGTGGGGAAGCATATGCAGAAAGTACATTAGGAGTAGGAAGTCAGTTTTACTTCGAATTGCCCTTGAAACCAGTTTCTGTAGCTGATTTTGTTTCTAATTCAGCCATCACAATAGCTAAGAGTGAACTCGAAGAACCGATTGATAGCATAGGCACTGATTTCACTATTCTCGTGGTAGAGGACAATGAGGACATGCGAAACTTTGTATGTCAATTGCTAGAATCGAAATATAAAAAGATACTTCAAGCTAAAAATGGTGCAGAAGGCTTGGAACAGCTAGAAAAGCATGGCTTGGAAATCCGTCTTGTTATCTCGGATGTTATGATGCCTGAGGTAGATGGATTGACCATGCTTAAGGTGATTAAAAACAAGAAGGAGTGGTCAGGGATCCCTGTGGTCATGCTTACTGCTTTGGCTGCAGAACGAGACAAATTAGCTGCATTGACTATAGGTGTGGATGACTATCTGACCAAGCCATTTTCGGTGACGGAATTAATGGCAAGAGTACAAAACCTACTGTATAACTACCACCAAAGAGAGGAGTGGCAAAAAAGCCTTGAATATTTAGAAGGCGAAGACTTCGATAAGACAGATGTAGACGTACCTGAAACTTCTGACCAAGATAAAAAGTGGGTTTTGGAAATAGAAAGTCTAATCAAAGAATCGATAGCATCAGGAGTACCTAGTGCAGAATCACTGTGCATATCATTTAATCTAAGTTCTAGACAATTTCATAGGAAGCTCAAAGAAATTACGGGTTTGACGCCAGGTAAATTCATCAGGGAGGTCCAACTTCAGATGTCCAGAAAAGAGCTCGAAAATGGTGCATCCCTTTCTGTAAAAGAAGTTGCTTTCAACAATGGCTTTGAATTATCTACTACTTTTTCAAAATTATTTAAAGCACGTTTTGGGAAGTCTCCTAGTGAGTATTTGAAGAATGATGGATAAGAAATTAGCTCTTGTGATTCGATTCTTCTTTTCTTCTTTAGGAATGAAACAATAAAAAAGCTACATTCTTCTGATTGATCTTTTTCCCTTCTTCGACGTTAAAAAGCATCGCCTAAGTTTTTTGCCTTGGCAAATGAATAAATATCAGCACATAAAAACGTACTTTATTAATGCATCATTCCTTACACATTAAACCTTCTTCTTTTTCCATAGTCCTACCAAAGTTGAAATAGATGACTTCAGTGATTATATAGTTATCTTAACAATTAAATAGAAATACCATATTATGAATCGGAGATCTCTACTTACCCGTGCTTTTAGAAAATCTAAAACTCAATCACTCCCAAAGACACAAGACTTATTAGTCACTACATTAGAACCGTATACTGGAGAATGGACGATGGATACAGCCGCTCATTTATTGCGGAGGACAACATTTGGTCCCACATATCAAAACATCAAAGATGCAGAATCTAATGGATTAGATCTTACTGTAGCTGCATTGTTGGCAGATAATCCACTTCCTCCGCTTCCGATTAATTTCAATAATCAAAATGATCCCACAACGCCCATAGGGGAGACATGGGTAGGCAAACCAAATGATCCATCAATCCAGAATCTCAATCAATCCAGAAATGTTTCGCTCAACGGATGGCAAATGGGATTATTCAATGAAGGAGGGGTATCCATAAGAGAAAAATTAGTGTTATTCTGGCATAATCATTTTGTAACTGCTGGTGTTGTTTTAGCTGCGTATAACTTTCAATATCTAGATATATTACGTAGGAATGCAACTGGAAACTTCAAAACATTTGCAGAAGAAATTACGATATCCTCTTCAATGTTATTTTACTTAAATGGAAACGAGAATACGCGTGAAGCACCAAATGAAAATTACTCCAGAGAACTATTAGAATTGTTCACCATAGGAAAAGGAGATGCTGCTGGCCCTGGAGATTATACCAACTACACAGAAGATGATGTTGTAGCCTTGGCAAAATCATTAACGGGTTGGAGAGCAAGAAATGTTGATGGAATCCCTGAAAGTGTTTTTATACCTAACAGACATGATATCAGTGACAAACAATTGTCACATCGGTTTGACAATGTCATAATTCAAGATGGAGGCGAAAATGAATATAAAGATGTAATTGATATCATTTTACAACAAGATGAAACAGCACGTCACATCTGTAGAAGACTATATGTATGGTTTGTTGGTTCTAATATTGATACCAATGTTGAGTCTGATGTTATAGAGCCGATGGCAGCCTTGATGCGAGACAATAACTATGAGTTAAAACCAGCAATAGAGGCATTGCTTAAAAGTGAGCACTTTTATGATGCTTCTATTAAAGGCTGTATGGTGAATCATCCCATTGATTTTTTCTTCAAAATATTCAATTCATTGGAAATTTCTAATTCTGATGAAATTTTGATTAGATATAGAGTTTGGGTAGGTATTTATAGACAGTTACAGTCGTTGGACATGGTGATGTTAGCCCACCCTAGTGTAGCGGGCTGGAAGGCTTTTTATCAAGGTCCTCAATATTATGATGTTTGGGCCAATTCTGTATCACTGCCACTAAGAGAAAATATCACAAATACTCTGCTTGAGGGCTTCGTAGTAGGTCAACAAAGAGTCCGAATTGATACTTTAAATGTAGTCAGTAAATTGAGTGATCCTCTAAATCCCAATGAACTTATCATTGAACTGGCCAATCTATTATTTCCATTCCCAATATCAACCAATCAGACAGAATACTTAAAGGAGATCTTGATTCCTGGGTTGCCAGATTTCGAATGGACGGTAGAATATGGAGAGTACCTGGGGGATCCAGATAACGATGACAAGCGACTTTCGGTGGAGAATAAACTAATAGCTCTTCTGGGGGCCATTCTTAAAATGCCTGAGAACTACTTAATATAAGTTTGCAATTGATTCCAACTCTTAGAACCGAGAAGACACTTCCATGTGAATTTTCAAAATTAGAACCATGAAAAGAAGATCATTTATAAAAACAAGCTCGTTATTAAGCACTCCATTGATATTTGGAGGTATCCCAGTTGCACCCATAATGAATAACACATTTTCTAGTTTTGTCAACCAAGATTCGGATAGAGTACTGGTGCTCATACAGCTCACAGGAGGTAATGATGGGCTTAATTGTATCATCCCAATGGATCAATACGCTAGCTTAGTAGAAGTGCGACCTCAAGTAATAATCCCAGAAAATGATATCATCTCTCTTGAGGGAGATATCGGTTTGCACCCAAGCATGTCAGCTATGGAAAGTATCTTTAAAGATGGACATCTTGGAATAGTCCAAGGAGTAGGTTATCCAAATCAAAATAGATCACACTTCAGATCAACTGATATATGGCAGACTGGATCCGATGCTGACACCTATCTAGATACAGGGTGGTTAGGTCGATATTTTGATCACTTCAATGAAAATTTTCCTGCTGATTATCCTAACAAAGATTGCCCAGACCCATTTGCGCTGACCATTGGTTCTTCTGTTTCTGAAACATGCCAAGGGATGTCTGGAAATTTTAGCCTTGCCCTAGTTGATCCCGAAAACTTGAGTCAATTAGCCACACCTGTCAACAATGACTTGAATGAAGGATGTTACGCTGACAAATTAGATTTCTTGAATAAAACTATAGAACAGACCAATGCATATGGTAGTGTAATCCAAGAAGCCAATGATCTAGGCTCCAATATTTCTACTCTATACAATGAAGAAGATAATCTTGCCCAGAAATTAAAATTAGTAGCTAAACTTATCAAAGGAGGATTACAAACCAAAGTCTATGTGGTTAGTCTCGGAGGATTTGATACACATGCAGGCCAAGTAGAGGAAGGAAATACAACTATAGGTGTTCACGCCGAATTGCTAAGGGAATTATCAGAAGCTATTTATGCATTTCATGATGATCTCAAAGCACTTGATATTTTTGATCGAGTGGCAGGAATGACCTATTCAGAATTTGGCCGTAGGATCAGGTCCAACTTTAGCAATGGTACGGATCATGGAACCGCAGCTCCATTAATGCTATTTGGATCTTGTGTACTTCCTAATATACATGGAGAAAATCCAGAAATTTCTACTGATGTTGATGATCAAGAAGGAGTTCCTATGCAATATGATTTCCGGTCAGTTTATGGATCAGTCCTATCAGATTGGTTAGAGGTAGAAGATGAGGTCGTCAATAACATCCTCCAGGGAGAGTTTCAGAAGATTGATTTATTCAATAATTGTTCTACCGTATCTACTACAGAAAACACTTCTAATCCCGTAGCATTGCGAGTATACCCTATCCCATCAGATCAAAAAGTAACCATAGAATTTGAATCCAAAGGAGAACATATAAAGATCAGCATCTTTGACACCTTGGGTCATGAGATCAATGTGATTACAAATCAGAATATCAGCAGTGGGACACATACCTTACATTATGATATCAGAGACCTTCCTTTTGGTCCATATTTCATTAGATTGCAAACTGAGAAGTCACAAAAGACGATTCGAATTGTCAAAACTTAGGAATAGCAATAGGGTATGATATTGGAAAAACTCATGTATAGTTTTACTGTATTTCAAACTTAGTCGACTTTAATAAATTGTTGACTTTGAATTGTAATTCTATTATCTATTAAGATTGAGTAAAGACAAATTTCTAAGTTTTGTGTGTCAATGTGCTCGGGGGCTTTCTATAATAATTTGCTTCGCAAGTTTTTATCTACCAAATAAATTTGATAAGCCATAAGGAATGAATCAATAATAAAGTTACATTCCTAAGGCAGTATCGTAAATGGGGTTCTGAATTTATTCGGAACATTATCAAATATGTGTAGAAACCGAAAAGAGCTTCTCTTTCTGTAAATTAACATCCCTAACCGAATTCGACTAGTGCCCTAAGTATTAAGTAAACTGACTCATAAAGGCAGGAATTTTTTGTATAGATGAAGCGAAGGTTCAGTACTTTAGCCGCAGCTAAAGGAGTGGTTCTTCAACGATATATACACAAAAAAGAACTAGTATATGGGGTGGGGTATTTAGTTCTTAGTGCACTAGTTACATTCTTTATATATTTGTTTGGTCTGATTATCATTTACAAATTCTTAAATAATTTAGAGGATTACCTTATTGTAGAAAACATACATAATCGAATAAGTTGGTTCCATCAAAATATATGTCCTGATACAAGAGTTGTTTCGATTAGATAAATTTGTATGCGTTTAAAAAAATTGTGGGAATAAAATCATAATTTACACCTAGAAGGAATCAAACGCAGGAGAAAACAAATAAAACACTGCATTAATCAAAACACCAAATCACTAAATGAAAATTAAGAGTAGGAAAAAGTTGATCCTTTACATATCTGTTTTGATAGTAGGAATACTTATTATCCAAGCATGTAAGACTTACTCCAATTTCCGATCAAATTATGATGATGCCAATAAGCTTTTGCATGCAACGGAAAATCTCCAAACAAAACCGTTTTTGAAAGCCCATCTCAAAAATGGGGATATATGTATTTTAAATAATAGTTGGGAAATTGATACAATTTCAAATATAGTTAATGGCCATGGGTCTAAATATGATTTCAATCGCAAACTAGAATATATAGGTGAAATTAAGTTACAAATTGATAGTGTTGCAATCTTTGAAACAAATAAAAAGCTTAGCGGTGCGGAATCGACCAGGATCGCTGCATTAAGTATATTGGCCGGCATTGATGTTGCCGTAGCATTATTATGTGCTGCAAACCCTAAAGCATGTTTTGGTTCTTGTCCTACGTTCTATATTAATGAAAATGACAACTTTCATTATGCTGATGCAGAAGGATTTTCAAATGCTATATCTCCATCTATGGAATATGGTGATATTGATGCTCTTAATGATCAACACATTATTGATAATACTTTCTCAATCACAATGAAAAATGAAGCATTGGAATCCCATTGTGTAAAAGATGTGAAAATTTTCGCCTACCCCATTAAAGAAGATGAAAGGGTCTACCAATCACCGAAAAATGACTTTTATCTATGTGAAAACCAATACTCACTTTCAAAAGCGGAAGCTGATGAAGGCAACATAACTTCACTTCTAAGAAATCAAGATCAACAAGAAAGATTTTCTTATACCGATGAAAAAAACTTAAATAGCAAAGAAACAATCTACTTAACATTTTACAATATTGAGCATACAAATAATCTCGGGCTTATCTTAAATTTTCGTCAAACACTACTTACTACTTACTTGTTTTATAGTGCCATGGGATATATGGGTGACAATGTAGGTGACATGTTTGCTCTTTTAGAAAATAACAATGAGCTTAGAAATAATTTTGATAATACCACTAAACTACTTGGTGGGATTGAAGTTTATGCTTTCAATCAAATAAATGACTCTTGGGAACTTCAAAATGATTTTAATGAAACTGGTCCCATCGCTATTAATAAGCAAATTATTCCACTACACAATACGCCTACAAGTTCAAAAGTGAAATTGAAAATAGTACTAAACAAAGGATTGTGGAGAATAGATTATGTCTCACTTACAAATATCAAAGAAAAAGTTTCACCCCTAGAAATTCCCCCAACTTCAATTTTTATTAATGGGAAACCAGACAAAACAAGTTTAGCCAAAATAAATGACCCAAATAAATATTTAATTTCAATGCCAGGTTGTGAATTTAAATTCAATTTCACATTTCCTATTAAAGATAGCAGCTATGAATTATTTTTATACTCAAAAGGGTATTACTTGGAATGGATGCGGGAACATTGGATAAAAGATAAAAAATTACTGAAATTACAACAAATGGTTTACTACCCAGAAATGTTTCTTAAGGCTGAAGCTAAAGACTTTAAATCATATGAAACAAATATGGAGGAACAATTTTGGAATTCAAGAATTGACACTAAAACATTCTCCTATTATGAAAATTAAAAGCATCATTTTCGGATTGTTTAGTATTATCGTCTGTAGTTGCACTTCGCCAAGATATTTGACATCTTCAGATAGAATTGATGTCAATGAGTATGGCTCACATATCAAAATAGATCACAAATCACTATCAAGTATAGAAGGAGAACTCATTGCTATTGACAGCAATACCATTGTCATCCTACAAGAAACAAGCATGAATAAATGTACTATTTTTAAAACTGAGGATATTAAAAAATTCAAATTACGATATGCTAAACCAAAGCATTATGGGTGGACCATTCCTGTGTATACTTTAGCAACAATTTCCCATGGAGTATTTCTATTACTTACAGCGCCTTTAAATCTTATTGTAACAACTGCAGTTACAATAGGTGGTGAAAGGGCATTCACTTATGATAATGATGACCTGACATATGAAGAGTTAAAAATATTTGCACGGTTTCCACAAGGCATTCCGTGTAATGTTGACATAAAAGATATAAGATTAAGCCTACCACCAACAAAAAGAGCCAAGTGACCATTAATATAAGTATGATAATTATAACCTAATGAATTTTCTAAAGTCATCAACGCTGGCCATTATTTTCTTGATTTCAAACTCACTATTTGGGCAAGATTCTAAATTTGAATTTAACCATACCATCCTAGGCTCTTTACATCTTGCAAACTATCTTGAAAATGATGAATTCCAAATGTATAAACCCAAGGTTGGGGTCGCCATAGAATATCGAAAAAACATCAAAACATTTTCAGAGCATTTTCACTTGAGTTTGGGTTTTAATTTTGAAAGCTTACCCACCAAAAGATTCTATGAAAATAATGATGATTATTATATGGACACCCCGATTAATCTGACAATTCCCTTTGGATTATATTATTCATCAGGCTCTTATTACTTTGGCACCTATATAAGTTTTGATGCCCCTTTTGCCTCCATAGAAGACAGCGAGTTCGGTGGAGTCAAGTACAAACACACTGAATTCATCGGAAGATTACTTAATCTAAATTTTAGTGCAGGATTAAACATTGGAAAGATCGTATATTTTTCAAATCATCAAATTCATATTGAATTACATTTCAAAGCATTGGCTTTGGTAGGCCTAAAATCTAATGACTATTGGTTGTATCCTGAAGATCATATTCCATATTATTCTGGAATAAAAATTGGATATGGATTTTAGAGAACCCTCTAATGGGTGACATGGGAAGACCACATAAATCATACATTGTGCTACAACATCATCAAGAATATAAGAAGGAGAAATACTTTCACAAAAATAATCGATAAATGCTCTAGTTAAATTCTAATCGTTCTTTTACATTGCAGTAGTTTATAATCAGCAAGACAAAATATAACATTGAGTTGAGGTCTAATTTGTGGATTGCAAACAATTTCTGACCCAAATTGTACTATTCATACGTACTAAATAAAAAACATTTTTCATGCGCATTTTTATAGTTTCCCTTATTTTTTCATTTTTATTTATAGGTGTAATTCATGCACAATCTCAAACTGTAGAAGATGATTTCGAAGGGAATGGAACGATAATGACTTGGTTTGGTGATGATTGTAATATCAATACAAATCTAGCAAATGCATATCCAGAAGGAATCAACTCTTCTGCGCATGTTTTAGAATATTCTGATGTCGGAGGTCAATATGCAAATCTTAGGTTTGATGTGGACAATAACTTTGATCTATCATCTAATCATTTATTTACCTTAAAAATATATGTCCCTTCAAGTGGTTTGACAGGAAATCAGTCCAATCAGATAACATTAAAATTACAAGATGGTACATTAGCCGCTTCTTGGTCGACTCAAAGTGAAATCATAAAACCTATTGTCCTAGACCAATGGCAGATAGTAACTTTTGATTATTTAAATGATACGTATATCAACATAGATGAAAATTCTCTACCTCCAACCCAAAGAACTGACTTTAATAGGGTTGTGATTCAAGTTAATGGAGAGGATAATAATGATCACGTATTGGCTTATATAGATGATGTATCATACAATGGCACAATCCCAGTAATACCCGTAGATCCTGATTTTGATGTTTTAGTGTGGTCAGACGAGTTTGAAGGAGATGGCGCTATAAATGATTCCAATTGGCATCATCAGACCCAACTGCCGTCTGGTGGAAGTTGGTACAATGGAGAAATACAACACTATACCAATAGAGAAGATAATTCTTATGTAAGTAATGGATTGTTACACATCGTTGGTAAGAAGGAATCATTCAATGATCAAGGACATACTAAGCAATACACTTCAGCTAGACTAAATTCGAAATTCGTATTTCTATATGGGAAAGTGGAGGTACGAGCTAAATTGCCCACAGGAGTAGGTACTTGGCCAGCAATCTGGACGCTAGGCAAAAATATAAATGAAGATGGTTCATTTTGGGACAATAGTGGATTTGGCACAACTTCTTGGCCTCAGTGCGGAGAAATGGACATCATGGAACATTGGGGAAACAACCAAAACTATGTCTCAAGTGCTACCCATACTCCATCTAGTTTTGGAGGTACTATTAATAATGGAGGACAAGTAATTGCTGAAGCATCTAATAATTTTCATACATACACGTTAGAATGGTTTCCTACAAAACTAGTATTCAGCGTAGACGACAAGGTACATTTCACATACGAACCAACTGAGCAAAATCCAGAAACTTGGCCTTTTGATTTAGAACAATTTATTTTACTCAATTTTGCTTTCCTACCTAATATTGATCCCAATTACACCGAAGATGCATTAGAAATAGATTATGTAAGAGTCTACCAAAATGGACCAGTTTCTACTATATCCTCAATCGATAATAATCAGTTGTTCGATTTAAAAAACATCCCAAATCCTGCACATGACTACACCATCATTAGCTATAATCTTCTCGAAACTTCAGAAGTGAAAATATTTATTCGTGATATTAATGGTCGACTAATTCAAACGCTGGTCAATGCAAAACAAAAAGCAGGAAATCATCAAGTTGAATGGAATATTAATAATTTGCCACAAGGTTTGTATTTCTACACCTTAAAAACAGATCATTCAACAATTACGAAAAAATGTATTATTGACTAATTAGAAAATAATTATTTTACTTTAGTTTCATTAAATTCATCGTATAAAAGATGTTGTCTATGTTCTGTCGTCATGAGGGAAACGGACTTCTTGTCTGGCTAGTAAAAATTCTATCAGAAAAAAACTAGGATTATTTAGTACTTTTGAGAAAATACCTTCTGTAACCCTTTAAGAATTGACATATATTTTGATCGTCCTATGAAAGATGTGCAACGGCATCAATCAAAATTCATCTCCTCTTTTCAATTTGTTCCAGATATAAAACTGAATTTAACTATGCTAAAAACCTAGTGGAGTCCAGATACCATTATAAAACGGGGCGTCTTCAGAAAAGCCAAATGAGTATGAAAACTAAAAACTATTATTATGAAAAAAGGAATGACTAAAGTGAGTGTTTTGTACCCAAATGGAGAAAATAAAACATTTGATATGGATTACTATTGCAATACCCACCTACCATTGGTTATTAAACTTCTAGGGGATTCTCTTAAAGGTGCTACTGCTGAAAAAGGAATAGGTGGAGGTGCCCCTGGATCAATCGCTCCTTATGCAGGAATGGGCAACATGTATTTTGATTCTGTAGAAGAATTTGGGGCGGCTTTTGGACCGAACGCAGAACAAATAATGGGAGACTTACCTAATTTTACAAATATCGAACCTGTCATTCAAGTGAGTGAAGTTATGTAGTTTAGAATTTAGCATAAATATAAACGCGTATGAGATTCTGCCACTGAATAGGAACGGAGTGCTTTTTTCATACCACTATACAAACAATACAAAAAAACCTGCAAGCTACGAACCGTAGTTTGCAGGTTTTTATATTATTGAGTGAAATTGTTCATTCAAATCCTGCGCATAAATCAGAACTAAATGAAACCAAAAATTTCAAGAAATTTAGTTAAACTGTGACAAATTGACTTTACTTGCGAATAATGAGGTAAACAGTTTAAAATTGGATAAAAAAAGAGACATATTCCTATCTATTCTTGAGAATCACAAAGGAATCATTTATAAAATAGCAAACTCCTACTGTCGTGATGATGATGTCAGAAAAGATCTAGTACAAGAGATTATCATCCAACTCTGGATGTCTTTTGATAGATACGATAGTAAATACAAATACTCAACTTGGATTTATAAAATAGCCCTGAATACTTCTATTTCATCCTATAGAAAAAACAAAACTAGGGATAAAGGCATTCTTGAATTTTCAGAAATTCTCCAAACATCAAATTATGAAATTGAGTCTTTCGAAGATGATTTGAACATCAAATTATTACAAAAATTCATACGAGAATTGAAGGAAATAGACAAAGCCCTAATCCTATTGTATCTCGATGGATTGAATCAAAAGGAAATCTCAAAAATTATGGGAATCACACCTTCTAATATCTCAACCAAAATAAATCGAATCAAGAAGGCTTTAAAACTAAAATTCACAACATATAAAACTCAAAATAATGAAGGATAACGAACTACAAAATATATGGAAATCATACGATCAAAAATTGGATCAGGTTTTATCGTTAAACAAGCAATTAACTTATGATCTGACTAAGGAAAAACTCAACAAGACTATAAATCAATTAAGAAGACCTAAGAGGGCTATGCTTTTTTTCGGCATTCCATACACACTTCTACTTTTCTCTATTACATTGATAGCCTTAAAGGCAGGAAGTTCTTTTGTTAGTCTAGGTTTTGGCGCCATTTCAATTATTATGACAATAGTGGTAATCTTATATTTTTATCATTTGAACTTAATAAATGAGATAAATAATAATGACAATATAATTGAGGTACAAGAGAAAATATCTCGACTAAAAATATCAAGCTTCAATTGTACTAAATTAGCTTTAATTCAGCTACCATTTTGGACAATTTGTTGGGTAAGTTATGATGCTTTAATAAACTCTCCATGGTTATATGGAGGAGTGAATTTAGCTGTATTCTTAGGTCTGACATATTTGGCATATTGGCTTTATAAGAATTTAGATATTCAAAATAGTGATTCTAAGATCAGCCGATTTTTTCTATCAGGTAGTGAATGGGAACCCATTTTAAGATCATCAGAAATACTAAAACAATTAAAAGAATATGAGGACTAAATAAGAGTTTTCTCTCTCCACTCCACAGGAGTTACCCCAAACTCCTTCTTGAACACCCTAGCAAAGTAACTAGGGTCATTAAAGCCGCAATCAAAAGCGATAGCTGTGATACTTATGACAGGATCTGTCAACATGGTTTTTGCATTCTCTAACCTGATGAGTCTGATATACTTTACTGGAGTCATGCCGATCAAGGCACTCAACTTTCTGCTGAACTGGCTTTGGCTGAAATGCAGCTCCCTGGCCAAGTCTTCTACACTCAATCCGTAGTCATTTATTCTAGCCTCTATCTTTTCTCGCACTACGATTACAAATTCATCTAATTTTGGAAGATTAACTACTTCAAGGATTTCGGCAGTAACCTCTGAGTGATGCGCATTAAAGTCAACTTGATAGTGCGCCTGGAGTTTGGTTCTCAAATTGAATAGATTCCGAACTGTAAGGAGCAATTCATCTGTATCAAATGGTTTTGAGATATAAGCATTGGCTCCGAATTCTAATCCTGCGATTTTACTTTCGAGATCAGCCTTTGCGGTAAGCATTATGACGGGTATATGATTTGTTCTGCCATCCTGTTTGATTTTTTCACACATCTCGAATCCATCCATGATGGGCATCATCACATCACTAATTATGAGATCAGGAATAGTCTCAATTGCCAAGTCAAGACCTTCTACCCCATTGGTAGCAACTATCAGTTCATAATCCTTTAGACATAAAGCTATATAAGCTACGATATCCGGATTGTCCTCTACAAGCAAAATGACCTTTTCATCTTCCTTAGGCTCATTATCTGGTATTTCTGGTATGGATGCCGGTACTTTGGCAATGGTTTGCTTTGGCACAACACTCGTAGGCACTGCTGCTTGGAGATTGTCAGATAATCTTTCTATTGTGTTCTTATCTTGTAATACACCTGATGTAGGGAGTAATACCGTGAATTCTGAGCCCTGTTCGCTTCCAGGAGGTGGACTTTGGACAGAGACCTTTCCATCCATTAGGAATACTAACTCTTTGCACAGCGCCAGTCCTATGCCTGTCCCTTCGGAGGTTCTGTTGTCCTCACTTTCTATTTGATAAAAACGATCAAATACTTTATCCAGTTGATCAGGTAAGATTCCTTTCCCGGTGTCTTTTACTTTTATGAGTAAGTCATTTTCTTGCTGCCTGACACTGACATATATATTACCTCCAGCGAGTGTGAATTTTATTGCATTAGAAATCAAATTAGAAAATATATGTCTGATCTTCTCGTCATCATAGATCATGTTTTTCTGATCCATATCTGATAAGAAATGTATTACTATATCTTTATTAGCCGCATAACCTACAAAGGAATCAGAAACATTTTTTAAGGTTTGGATGATATCTCCTTGCCTTGCATCCAACACCATTTTGCCGCTCTCAATTTTAGATAGATCTAGCATCCTGTTTACGAGCTGAAGTAAATTTTCACCGTTACGTTTGATCATATCCAGCCCTTCTGCCATATTTTGCTCTGTGCTGCCTTTGATCTGATCTACCATTCCAATAATGATCGTCAGGGGCGTCCGGAATTCATGGGTAAGATTGGTATAAAGTCTGGTCTTTAATAGGTCTAGTTCTTTTGCTTTTTCCGATTCACTTTTTTCAAATACAAGCTGTTGATTCAATTTTGCTCGTTGGATGATAAACTCATAATACCTCCACAACAAGAATGCTGCAAAAAGTGTATAACTTAGATATGCCCACCAAGTAAACCACCATGGTGGAAGAACCTTAATTTTTAGTTTTACTATTTTATCACTCCATATACTATGACTGTTGCTGCCTTGTAGTTCAAATGTATAGTCATCTGTAGGCAGATGCAGATAAGTAGCTGATCTGCTCGTTCCAGACTCAACCCAGTGTTTATCAATAGGATGTAATCGATATCTATATTTATTTAATTTAGGGTTATTGAAGTCCAAAGATGCAAATTCAATACTAATTATATCCTGTAAATGAGTCAGTTCTATTTCTTGCTTAAAAAGTATATCCTTATCAAGAAGTTTGGTGTCATCTAATGGAAGGACTTCCTTATTATCCACTGTCAATTTGGTTATGAATACGGGTGGGATAAACTCTTTCATAAGTATTTGCTTTGGATCAAAGACATTAAGACCATTTACACCACCAAAAGCCAATTTGTTATCCGATAATTTCCTGAAAGAATTTGTGTTGAATTCACTCTCTTGCAAACCATCCGTTGAATTGAAATTTCTAAAATTATACTCAATCTTTTCTTCAAATGTGTTTTTTTGAGAAAGACAAAATATTCCCTTATTTGTACTTCCCCATAAATTTGAAAATTGATCATTAAGGACTCCGTACACTACATCATTAGGCAATCCATCTTTGGTTGTAAACCTTTCAAAAGTTTCCTCTTCAATATTGAGTTTATTGAGGCCACCACCACGAGTACATATCCACATATATTTTTCTGGAAAGATTGGATCATTCATAAAGTGAGTAACATAGTTATTACTCAAAGAATAATTGTCGCCCGTTACATTACTATATTTCTTCACCTTAGATATATCGTTCGTGAATGGGTCTAATTCGCATTTATAAAACCCAGATTCATATCCAAGCCATAATACATTTTTGTCATAATGGATTGCTGTACCCATTTTATGATTAAATGCTAGTTGAGAGAAATCCTCGGCTGAAATCACATTGCCGTCTTGAATATTTAGCACCTCAAATTTTGATCTTGAAGCATCTATTCTTGTTACTAAACCCTCCGGACTAAGTACCCAAATATCCTCTTTTTTACCCTCTACCATTTTCTGCCAAACGAGGTACCAAGGTGCTTCAATCTGGCTAGTTTTCTGATTGGAAGGATCGACAAAGAATATCCACTTTTCTACTCCCGAAATTTCATTTCCTATTTC
Source organism: uncultured Saprospirales bacterium (assembly GCA_913061325.1). Classification (GTDB taxonomy): domain Bacteria; phylum Bacteroidota; class Bacteroidia; order Chitinophagales; family Saprospiraceae; genus CAJXUU01. The sequence continues at coordinate 25,481 of CAJXUU010000026.1, forward strand.
ACCTTTAATTACGACATTTCCATTTTTCAACAATAACATATCACCAAGTAGTACGTCTCTTGATGGTATGCCAAACACCTTGAAATCAAATCCTTTGCCTTCCAAATCGAACACTTGACCAGTATTCGTTTTACAAATAAGTTTTTCTCCAGGTAGAGGGAATATCCCACTAATACTAGTTCCGATAAGTTTATGATCGAAATTTAGCTTAGCAGGGTTGTATTTTATAATACCGTATCCATTTGTACCGATCCAATATACACCGCTGTTATCTTTGAATACACATTTTTTTGCTAACGTAGAAATAGGTAGAATTGTACTTTTATTTTGTGAAATTTGAGTAGCATTTAATTCAAAAGTATATTCCCAATTAGTAATAGAGACTGTTCCGTCTTTATTAATAGTGATGTCTGTGGAATTGCTCAACTCGTCCTCCATCGGACGTATATTGACACCATCAAAATTAATAGTTGGATCATTGATTCCTCCTAAAATCATAAGTCCATTTTTCAAAACGACACCATGATTAAATGTGTAATTCTCAGCTGTTAATGAAAAACTTCTCGTATTGATATCAAATTTATAGATACTATGCATTCCACCTACCCAAATACGACCTTCTAGATCCTTTACTATACCTTTTAGTTTATTGTTTGAATTTGCGGATTTATCAGCATGTTCCAATAGTTCTTGATCCGGTAGTTTTATTACTTCGACCTTAGGATTTCTATTTTCAATAAAAAATGACTCATCGAGGGTAAACCTATTTATAACCCTATTTTCCACAGCAACTATAAATTCGTCTTTTGCAATTTCTACTACTGATGCCACGCTATTGCCAGAAAGACTATTGGCATCTGTGGGATCATGATATATGCGATGGAACTTACCAAGATGTTTGTTGTAGATATTGATTCCTGCATTTGAAGTAATTGCCCATATTCTCCGGGAAGAGTCAATGAACAATTTGGTTACTAGATTTGCTGATATAGATTCAGGATCTTGAGGATCATTTGTAAATGCTTTGAATGTATAACCATCATACCTATTCAAACCGTCCAAAGTAGCAAACCATAAAAAGCCCTCGTCATCTTGAATGATATCGAAGACAAGTCCTTGAGAGAGTCCTTGTTCTGTTGTAATGAATTCTCCAGACTCTTGTGCTTGAGTAAAACTGGGTGAACTAAAGCTTAAGATGCAAAGCAGAATGAACAACAGTTGTTTTTGTAATTGTCTACTTTGGGAGATAACTACCAATACTATGTCCACCCAAGTACTTGCAAATTTACTTGTAAAAGAATCCTGCATGTTCAAGGAAGGAACACCCATGGGCTTACTGCAAAGGCTTCTATTTTTTCTGGAGGACATTTTACAATTATTCAATAACTAAATAGGAGAGTATGACACTCTATAAAAACCTACTTTCAGATTTATAAATGTATTACTTAATTATCGGTCATGATAGCAAATGCAGCTTTTGTCCTATTAAACATTCAAAAAATGCTAGTCGCTTTTGATGGATTACATCTTTGTTGAATAATGCACCGATTCACACCTAAGATCATAATTATCTGATTATCAGCAAGTAAGAATGTAATATTGGGTAACCAAAATATACATATAATCTCTACTGTCCTGAGAAGTCTTAAATGATGCTTTGATTTGACCGTTAAATGATGTCAATGCCGAAAATGTCCTACCCCAAGTAAAATCTCCTAGCGAATGGAGAAAATATCCTACTGAATGCTTGATTAATCCTGACTAGCACATCAAGCTATGTTCATCTTTGTAATGTTAACTGCATAACCCTCAATCATTATTCGATTGGATGCATTGGTGAAAAAATTACCGCATAAAATTAATAACAAAAACACCTCATACAAACTCTAAAATTATAAACAATGAAAAACTTTACCTCTCCAAAGAAAGCGAAAGCTTATGCTACCTTTCTTGCATTAAATATTATACTATTCGTTATCCCACTTTCAAGTTGGGGGCAGATCAACTTAACAACTTCTAGAGGTACCCCAATAACACTTTCAGGATTCCCAAGCACGATATGTGGTGACCAAGTTGCGGTATATACATGCTCAGATTGTCCCGCAGATCTAAATTCACTTAATAACTCATTGATAGCATCGATGCAAAATTCAACAGTTCAAAATCGTGTTCGGCTAAAATCAAATACGGCCTATTATCCGAGTATAGAGATTAATGGTTCAACTACGACACCGAATCCAACAGCTTTGACTGATGGAAATGGCAACCCCCTTTACTTCTTTCCTATTCATACTGGCCTAGATGGAGCCGCCCCATATAACAGTAATGAGTTTTTTGGTAAAGATATTTATACTCCTGGTGGTGCGTATGCTAAGTTTAATGCTATAGTACAATTCCCTAGAGGAGCACTAAATGGCTATCTCATTATTCCTTATCGTGAAACAAGTTATTCCGATGGACTGATCTACTCTACTACTTTTATTATCCCATTCGTTGTAGAAGGACCTTTAGCATCTGCAGTAGAGGTTCTAGGTACTACGGTAGAACCGCAACTTCCTTATATGATTCTACATGCTCCTCCTGGAGACGGGAGTAGTGCTGAGTTTGTCCAAGAAAAGACGACCTGTAGAGCGCTACAAACCAATGCCACAGAGACGAGTTCTACAGCTGCTAATTTAGCTGTAAAGCTGGGAGTAAAAGGTTCTATTGGTTTTATAAATACAATAGATTATGAATTTTCTGTCACATTAAAAGGAGGAGTCACTACAGGAGATATGGTCATGCGATCGACAGATAAACAAACCTGCATAACCATCAATAATAGTTTTATGACTAGTGAATTGACAGACGATGAAGGCGGAGGAGATATCTTTATCGGATATGGAACGGATCTGGAATATGGAGTATATGATTATATACATGTTGATGAGGCAAACTGCACTGCTTTTGTAGATCGTGGCTTGATCTACGCACCTACAGGAAATCCTAGACAATTCATATACAATAAATCGACAATTCTAAGTGAAATTGCAAAGAATAAATCACTGATGGAGGATACAATCAACAGTGTGATGGTGAGAAATAATGCAGAAAATCAGATGGACGTTTGGGAACAAGTATTGGATCTCAATCTTACAAACATAAACAATCCTGATAATGCTGAAGTTGGTGCCATATCATTCAGTGGAGGAAATGCTATATCAAGTTCAAGAACCGTATCTATTGTCGAAACCAATTCCATTAATTATGAAAATTATTTACAGGCTTCAGCAGGTGTAGATGTGGTCATAAATATTGGTGGCTCAGGAATAGCAGGTGGGTTCGAGTATAAATCAGCAAAAAAGTATGGAGAAAGTCAAACTCAATCAGAAAGTGATGCGGTTACGATTAAGTATACATTAAACGATGATGAAGGAGGCAATGCTGCGGATTTGTTCAATGTCGATATTTTCCAAGATCCAATGTTTGGAACACCCATATTTAAAGTAGGGCCTAGTTCAAGAACGAGTTGCCCTTACCAAGGTGGATATCAAAGAGATCAGCCATTATTAAACCATGATGGGACGTCTAGCACTTCTATTTTATTGGAGAATAATCCAATCTTGTCTTCTGCGACTTTTAAAGTCGACTTGTGCAATGAATCCGACGAAGAACGTGACTACAACTTGAAACTTAATGCTCAGTCCAACTTGAATGGTGCTGTAGTTTCGGCAGCCGGTGTTCCTCTCAATGGGAATGATTTAGGTCAAAAATTTTCTGTGCCTGCCCAAAGTTGTGTGGAAGACTTAGTAGTGGAAGTCAAGATGCTTTCGGTAAATAGTCCACTGAAATATCCTGATTTGGAATTGTTTCTTTATTCAGAATGTGAAGAGAGCATCCAATCCAGTGTCTTTGCTTCCATTTATTTTGGAGATGCTACATCTACCGAAGACATAAACGCTACTGTATCCGCTATGACTTGTTACCCTAACCCAGTAACGGACGTGCTAAATATAGCTTTTGACCTCAAACAAAGTGATGATTTACAACTGTTTATTACAGATATGATGGGCAGAGTAATTACTACAAAAAACTTAGGGAACCTCTCTACTGGAAGCCATAACTATAGGATAGAGACAGCTTCATTAACGAAAGGTATATATATGGTATCTCTGCAATCGGGAGAGGGAGTAATTTCTGAGAGAATAGTTGTGAATTGATGAATTTTTAGAAGGGTTTGATTTGCTGAATCGTTGAATCGCTAAAATCACGGAAATGCTTTAAAATATTGACCTGGAAGTCAGGAATTAACAATAAAGCAGTTCTGCGGTTTGGCGAATTTAGCGATTTGGCAAAAAAGACCTATAAATATAACTATCTATATTATCCTTTATTTGCCAATTGTCCACAGGCCGCATCGATATCTTTACCTCGGCTCCTACGGATTGTACACATGACATCATGATCTCGCATAAACTGAGCGAATCGATCGATCTTTTCTTCATCCGCTTTTACGAAGTCTACCCCATCGATTGGATTATACTCTATGATGTTGATTCGGACTGGGAAGCTTTTACATAGTTTGAGTAAGTTTTTAGCGTCTTCAATTCCATCATTAAAGTTTTGGAAAGCTATGTATTCGTAGCTGATTCTGTTTTTGGTGACTTGGTAGTAATACTTCAGTGCATCCATTAAAGTTTCGAGATTGTTTTGCTCATTGATCGGCATAATCTCGTTTCGTTTGACATCATCAGCTGCGTGGAGTGATATGGCGAGGTTTACCTTACTGGCATCATCCGCCATTTTCTTTATCATCTTAGCTATGCCGGCTGTAGAAACTGTAACTCGTCTTGGTGACATCTGGAGACCATCTTCAGATGTTATATAGTGAATACTCTTCATTACGTTTTTATATGCAAGAAGTGGTTCGCCCATACCCATGTATACAATATTCGTGAGCGGATGGCCATACATCTCTTGACTTACCTTATTGATCATGACTACTTGATCGTATATTTCTCCTGGATCAAGGTTACGGAGTCGTTTCATCTGACCTGTAGCACAGAATTTACATGTGAGACTACACCCTACTTGTGATGAAACGCATACAGTAAATCTATTATCTTTTGGAACTGGGATCAATACTGATTCCATGAAATGGCCATCGTGCAGTTGGAACCTAGTTTTAACAGTACCATCATTAGACTTCTGAGTTACGTCTTCTTTGATGGCATTGATTACGAAGTTAGTGTTTAGCGTTTCTCTCAAGGTTATGCTTAGGTTGGTCATCTCATCAAATGACTTTGCAGATTTCTGCCATAGCCAACTATAGACTTGCTTAGCCCTGAATGCTGATTCACCTAATTCTACAAGATAATCCTTGATTTGATCTCTACTGAGATTTCGTATGTCTGTTTTTACTAATTCCACAGCGCAAAGGTATGTAAATAAATAGATTGTCACACAGTACAGCAGAAGGTATAAATCTTTGAAATGTTGACTTTGAAATTTCCCTTTTTCAGCACTTTTTATATAATTTCTTCTGAATTCGTCGTTTGTCTAGCACTAGGATTATAAGCTTTATTATTTTTTCAAATTAATTCCAAAGTCAACAAAAATATTGCTCATCCCTATCGAAGAGGAGTTTTCATATCTATTATCTACTGAAGGCTATACTCTTACGCTTTAAAAAATGAACTCGTTTATTTAGATACATTACACCTGTCTCTTATACACATCTCCGAGCCCACGAGACAGGCAGAAATCTC
>CAJXUU010000027.1 GCA_913061325.1 uncultured Saprospirales bacterium
AGATTTCTGCCTGTCTCGTGGGCTCGGAGATGTGTATAAGAGACAGGTATATTATAATCATTACAAGTTAACGTAGGAGCCAATTTATCTTCAGCTGTAAACGTTCCCCAACAAGAATTACCTGTATTAGGATCAGTAACTTCATATGTATGAGTTCCTAATAAACCACCGAAGTCAATAGTAGCACCATTTACATTTCCTGTTTGGTTACCTTCATTTCCATAAATCCAAATGTTAACTTCATAATCATCATAACATCCGTATGGTCCTCCTTCTAAGAACATGTCAGCGCTGATTGTAAGAGAACAATTTTCATCTATTGATATGTTAACTAAGTCATTACATGCTAGAGCATTTGATATAGGACCAGTGTATGGCAATACACAAATCTCTTGCGTATAATTAATTGCTCCACCAGGATCACCAGTAGGTGAACCACCAAGGATAATAAATGGAGTAGCTACATAATTAGCTTCTTGACAACCAACAGGTTGGTAAGATCCAACTGCAGGTCCATCAATCAATTCTAATACGTAACATGGGTAGTCAGCAGCATTAAAGTATCCAATGCTAGTTAAAGTAAGCATTGAACCATCAACAACACCATCTAAAGATGCTATTTGAGCAACAACTGATTGACCAGCAGTCAATGGTTGAGCAACTGATCCAGTATTACCTGTAACAAGACTACCTGCAGGTCCATTGATTGAGAACGGATCCCAAAAAGTAGTACCAACAAATGTATAGTCAAAGAATAAAGTAGCATCAGATACAGCAGTAATTGTATAACTGTTAGTTCCACCTTCGCCAACTACAGCAGAAGTTGGTAAACCGTTAGCGCCTAATGTTTCAATAACATTTCCAACTATAGTATAAGTAGCTTCAGGAAGGTCTCCACAGAACTTACAAGAAGGTCCTCCTCCGATACCAGGAGCATCGTAGAAGATAGCTTCTTCACACTCTCCAGCTTCTAATGGGAAGTTGAATGTAGTAGGCCCTGTCAAATTACAGATATCTACACAACAAGCCAAAAGATCAACAGGAACACCCATTGGATCAACTGCAGCAGGTGCAACAGGACCGAAAGTGATAGAAAAACTAGCAAATGATCCAGTATCTCCACCAGCATCATCAGTAACTTCTAAAGTCCATGTTCCATCTACAGCAATTCCGTCAAAAATTCCAGAATTATTACCGCAAACGAAAGCCCAAGAAGCAGCAATAGGACCACAAGTGTTCTCTACTGTTTCAAATAGCATACAGTCCTCAGGTTGAGTTGTACTTCCTGAAGAAGTCCACGAATCAGCGCAACTAGTTGCAGTGATATCATAGCACATATCTGAAGCAACATCAAGTCCTGTAGATCCACCATTGTCCAAGTTGAACGTTAATTTTGTTCCATCAGGAGCAATAAGTCTAAGGTCAAGATCCGAAGCAAATGTATGCTGCGCATTAAATAAACTAATATTTGTAATTTCAGTATTATAGCCTAGTATAGCAGGTACTGCTTGATCTGCTATTACTAATCCAGTACTTGCACAAGTACCACCCGTAATGGTAGAACCAGCAATACCAGCTGCTGTTGCAGGAAAAGTAACAACACCACTTGTGGTACCAGGGGGAGTAAATGATCCTCCAGTTCCAGAGATCGTTTGACCAAACACTAGCATAGGTGCCACAAAGGCAAAAAGCAATGTCAATAATCTATTTTTCATAGGATTGAGTTTTGTTTTTTTTAATTAAGATAATAGATCCTTAACACTGTTAAGCGCTAAAGTCATTTTGGTTTTTCTCGCTGGAATTTCAGCATCTGCTTGTTCGTACCATGCATCCATTGCACCTTGTACATCCTTCAGGTCTTCAATATCTGATTTTACCGCTGTCATAAGCGATATCATCAGTTTATTTTCAGTCTGATCTGGTTGAGCTTGTACGTTTCCTGTATACACGAAAGGCACCTCTAGCTCTGATTCTAAATCAACAATTGCTTCTTCAAGAAGAATTATTGCTGCATCAGAACTTACATAATTTTGAGCATATCCTACCTGAGCAACAACTGCTAGAGCGAATACCATCAAAGCTTTGTAAATAAATTTACTTAACATAAGATTGAGTTTTGGTTATAAAAAATATATTCATCAAAATAATTAGCCATAAATTATTGGTGACGCAAAGCATCACAGTTTAAAACCTTAGCAAACTTTATAGAATATTCAGTGGTGGAAGTTTCGTCTTTTTCCGGTTATCAAACTGAGTTCTTCTTAATGCGTAGTTTTCATTTTATTAAATACGTAAATACAATTTTCTCATACTTACGAAATGCAAAGATACATTTTAACCTATCCTGACTAATACCGAAAAAGGGGTATTTATCACATTAAAACATACCATAATATGTATGCCCTAGACATAACATGCCCGAAACACAAAACAAAGATAATAATAATATCAAATGCAAAGAATTAATATATAAAAAAAATCGATATGTATTCTTTCTTTATTTTAAAAAAAAAATTAATGTGATTCGGCATGGGCTCTTAGGCTATGTTAGTACAACAAAAAACGAGGCTACCTCGATATGAGATAGCCTCGCTATATGTTCAGAAGATATAAATAAATCTACTACATATCTGTAGCCCCTTCTATTTCTTTTATTGTCTTTACCGTTTCATTTTCTCCAAATCTAAGGCCTACTGATATTTCGTGTGAGCCATTATTATATGTTTGGAATTCAGCAGAGCTTACATTATACATATAGTTAATCTTTAAAGACTCAATAGTAGTACCTATTAAGAAACCTAATCTCTTATCACCACCTAGAGTATATGCAATTCCTCCAGTCAGCTTATCCTCCAAGAAACCAAACCTTCCCATTAAGTCAATATGTGTTGGAGTATTCATAAGTGATTTAACTACAACTGAAGGTTCGAAAGTAATCTTCGTTGTTTCGGATTTCATCTTATACCCTACTTGAAATATATAACCTATATTTCTCTCAGCTTCCGAACCCGTATCACTGATCTTACTACTTATAAGAGAAGGGAATGAAATACCATAAACCAATTTCTTATTATAAAGTCCGAATATTCCAAAAGAAGCATCAAAGTATTGTGCACCGTCTAGCCTATCCCTAATTACTGGGTCAGTAATATCAACCTGAGCTCCAGAAACACCTGAACCAGACAAATTATGTTGGATATATTCTGTACTAATTCCGAAACCAACTTTATTTGTTGGTGATTCAATTGTATAAGATAATCCAATTTGTCCTTTTGTTGTATTCAGATTAGCATATGAATCACTCAATAGTTGAGCACCAAATCCTAATCTATTTCCAATAGGTCCATTATAAGCAATCAAAATTGTCTTAGGAGAATCTTCAAACCCAGCCCAAGTATTTCGATAATTGACAAATAATTCTTGATAATCATTTGCTCCTATTGCACCTGCATTTAATAATGAAGGATTGATATTATGTTGTGAGTAGATATATCTTTCATCAAAGTACCTTGTTTGTCCATTGATAGTAGACATGATGCTCAACATCATAAATCCAACTACACTAAGTGATATTATAAATTTTTTCATTGTGATTTTCAATTTATATAGTTTTCTAAGCTTAGTCTCTTAATAAGGTAATTGTTCCTTTCATCACCTGTCTGTTACCTTGACCAAAATCAATAACGATAACATACATATATCCTCCTTCAATTAATTCGTCACCTGAATTTGATGTTCCTGACCATAAACCGTCATATACATCTTGATTAAATACAAGCTTTCCCCACCTGTCATATATTTCTAAAGTAGCCGGAAAATCGTTGATGCATGTTACAGCAAAATTTTCATTCATCCCATCCCCATTTGGAGTGATAACGTTTCTAACTTCATAACAACCCGTTTCCACTTGAGGTGAACATGGATCAATATCAATCATCTCCATTTTTTCACATCCGTTTTCATCTTTTATGGTAACAGTATAACCACCGGCACATAAATCGTCAACTGAATCTCCATCCAAATCTGGGTCAGACCAAGTATAGGTAAAGTCGCCAAATCCGCCTGAAGTGTTAAGGTCGATAAAGCCATCACATTGTTCTTCTTCGTCACAACCCGTATCTATATTATATACTATTGCATCTGGCTCTGTAACTTCTATAGTACCTGCATCTGTTGTTCCTTTAGCATTTGTTGCCGTTAAAGTATATGAACCCGCTGGCAGATTATCAAAAACAAATGTTCCATATCCATCTTTGGTAATTACAGAATCTTTAGCTCCACTAAGTGTTATAGTGAATGGAGTATCTCCATCTATTATTGATCCTGATATTGAAGCTGTAGCATCACCATTACAAATAACACCAAATCCATTAGCAGCATCAAAAACACTAACATCTGAAAATTCTGGTTCCCCCCCTTCAGGATCTAAATTTATAACTTGGAATGGTCCAAATATGATATCACACCCTGAAGCATCCGTTACAGCCACGGTATAGTCTCCAGCTGATAGTCCAGTAATCGTATTACTATTTGGCAATCCTGATACAGGGCCTGACCAATTATAGGAATAAGGCATTACTCCTCCAGTTACAGTAATAGTAATAGCACCATCGCCCATACCCATGTTCTCAGGAGTTATATTAGGAACGCCATCTAAAGCAAGTGGAACAAATCCATTAACTGTATAACTACCTGTTACCATATTAGAATTATCATCTGTTATTGTAACTCCATAATCACCAGCTGTAAGATTAGCTGCATTAGGTGTATTACCTATATCCATGTTAGACCACATATATGTGTATGGCATACAACCACCACTTACATTTAATGTTATTGATCCATCACCCTCAAGACAAGTTTCATCTGAAATATTAGGTTCATTGATAACTAATTCTGTTGTTACATTCTCTATTTCAAATGAGGCAGTACTTGTACATCCTGAGTCAGTATCTGTTACTGTCAAGTCATACATACCAGCCACTAAGTTTGCAATATTTGGAGAATTTGCTTGAGCAGGATTCCAATTGTAATCGTAATTACCACTGCCTCCTGTTACCATGACATCAATTTGTCCTAGATCTCCACAAGCCGCATTAACTTCTGTACCAGTTATGGATGGTCCAGGGATTTCATTTATCTGAGCTGTTAAAGTACAAGGTTCCATTCCAGCACAAGTAACAATCAATTGATATACACCTACACCCACATTAAGTAAATTCTTTGTTGTAGCTATTTCAGCACCTGCACTGTTCGTCCAAGAATAATCACATCCATCTTCTACATCAACAGTGATACTTCCATTTAGTGTGCCTGCGCAAGTGTTTACTTCCGTAAGAATTTCACATGGTGAATCTGTGGGACAACTTATCGTTATACTTCCTTGATCAATAGACACATTTTCAATCTCATCTGTATTTCCATCTACTATTTCTATATTAGTAGTGCCTTGCGATACTATTTCGACAGCACTTGATTCATCACACTCTCCTTCTAAATCAAAACAAAGTGAAAATATTATTGAACCATCTGGTAAATCAACTCCTACGTTGTCATTCCAACTAAAAGTAGCACTTCCATTTGCTTGATTGATTAAGAAACTGTTTGAATTTATACCATTAAGCATGAAGTTTGCAGGAATTGCATTACTTAAAATGTCAGTATCCCAAATAAGTACAAATTGCATACTCAGAATATCAGTAAAGTTAGCAACGCTAATATCTACACATCCAGTGCCTTCATTTATATTAACAATGGAATCGGATACGACTAATATAAACGGTGGTCCCATATCTTCTATGATAGTAACTTTACCGTCAGTAACTATCTGAGGGAATGGTGTACCATCATCATCTGCAAACTCGAAACCAAGTGACCCAGCTTCAGAGAGTGTTACTGGAGACATATCGCCTACAGAACCTACTGCCGTAAAACATATATCGAATATCGAAGAACCATCTGCAAGGGTAAGTGGATTTGCAGGATCTTCATTAGACCAAACAAATTTTAATTCACCATTTGCTACATTAGAAGTATTCAAAGAATTATCTACCCCCGTGATAGCAATGTTATCTAGATTGTTGTATGTAATTACTGTTGGATCCCAAAGTATAGTACCTGACCCAGATTGAACATCATTAAAGTTAGTTACTACTAATGGCACACAAACAGTCTCACCAGGGCCAACTGTTTCCATTCCAGCTGTTATAGTGAGTTCATCACCTCCTCCAGTACCATTACAATCAGCACCATTGATCATGATTTCATCTGCAGTAGCCAAAACATCGAATTCATTAAAGTCGCTATCAAAGGCACTTTGTGGAGTAGGAGCACTATTTCCTTGAAAAATTGATAGTTCAGTAGTAGCACATTCGTCCCCAACTAAATTGAACCGCACTGTAAATATTACTTCTCCATCATCAAGATTTCCATCTAAACCTGGAGCACCATATGCAATAGTGAATTGTCCTTCGACTAAAGCCAAAGCTTCTGGCCCGCTAATATTACTAGCAACTAAATCTGGTAAATTTGGATTTGTAGAAACCACAGAATTATAGGTCATTACAAGACTATCCCATATTCCGGTAAACTGAAAACCTCCTATATCTGAAAATCCACTAACTACAGTAACATCTATATCTACTGTACCATTTGCATCGCCGGTTGCTCCGTCAAAATTAATCTCTATTTGTCCGTAAGAGTAATTTGCAAAGGATAGGATTCCCAGAATAATTGAAAACAAATATCTTTTCATCATTATGTTTGAGACTTATTTATCTATTAATAATTGTGCACAAAACTAATACATTATCTTCTATATTAATAAGGTTGCACGGATATATTACAAAAAAAACGAATATTTATCTACTGTATTTACAAATATCTAGCCAAACATATTAGAAAAATATATAATTTGTTATTCTAACTAGATGAATTTTTTAGATGGGACTGTATTGATTACAAGTGCAAATATAATCGAAATATTTAATTCGACAGTGATATAGGGAGTTTTAAGCTACAAAGAAATACTTATTGCACCAAAAAGAAATCTACATAATAACCTATAAAACCTACTCTTCAAATTTTAGCAATCTGACATTTGATTTCAACACCCACCCTTGCTCGCTATCCATTGTAGCAACTTTGTACCAATCTGCATTTGAATCTAAGATTTCTACTTTGGCCCCGTTCACTACAGGCTTTACCTCTTCACTTACAATATCAGGCCCCTCTAATAAGGAGTCAATAGTTCCTGATAGAACTGCATAATTATTATTAAAAATAGAATTAAATCTTGAATTGCCCGCTAGAACTGAAATCAGAATAAGAAAAATCAAAATTCCTCCTAGACTGTAACTTAGCTTTGAAGTCAATTGGTCTTTAAATAAATAAATGAATGTCAGAGCCAATAATCCAATTAGCAATACAATAGATATTATCTTCCAAGTTCCCGGCAAAAAAGAATTAGATAACCTTTGCCACCAATTAGCAAGAAAAAATTGATCTAACTCTATGATGTCGGTATCCAACCTCTCTACCGCTAGATTTAGATTCACAAGGATATCTTGAGAATTAGGATCCAAGAGTAATGCTTTTTCGTATTGATAAACGGCCTCTCCAAATTGACTATTACTATATGCTTCATTACCTAAATTATAGTAATTATCCGCTGAAAATTCATTGGCATTTTGTGATGTACCCAAAAATGAAAACGCAATAAATAATGTGATATATAAGATTCGATTTTTCATTCTTCTTACAAAAAATATTTAGGTAGTTTTTTAATAATTATGATTCAGAATTGATCAATTAAAAAGATCTGATAATGTTAATGGTCTTCTAATTATCTGCCAATTAAAACCTTGAAGTTTAATGGTTTCATGATTGGCTTTTTGCATAGGCGAAAGCTTACTAGTCGGTTCTTTGTAATATCTGGTCTGGAGTAACTCTCCATCATCAAAAATAAAGGTCATATTAGAACACTTTGTCTCATTGACTCCAGTATAATAATCCTCTTCATCTTTCATATAATACACTGACTCTGCACCCCCTGTAACTTTCATTCGATCAATAGATCCAGCCACAAAATAGGCATTAATTATTTTACCTTTTATTTGATCAAAATATTCAAAATCAGAAGTTGATAAGATCATAGCATTCCCCAAAAGATCAACTTGCCTTATTTTACTCTCACTCATCACCATTACTATAGTATCACCATCATATTGAGAAGAATCAGCCCACATAACTGGAGCTCCAAAAAGAGTAAATACACTGTCTTGACCATTATAACTCAACGAGTCGCAAACGCCTTGCATCTCAGCATTTATCATTTCTACATTTTGAAATGCTTGAAAGTATCTATGTGTATCAATTCCAATAGAATCATGACCAACAGCAATAGTGTAAGAGATCAAGGTATCACCGCTAAGCAATAATGTATCGCCTTCACTTACCTCATTTTTTAGTACTGGTTTTCCTTCATCATTATATGCTTTCATGTAATCTATCGAATCAATATAACGTGCATGATCACATATAATTTCATAGTTTGCTGATGTGTCCTTCCATATTACATTTCCATCTGCCAAAGCAAACCCCGAATCCTTCCGATAATCCAATTCATCGGCTATGATAATCATTGGAGGGCTACTTAAAACACTTCGTCCTGAGACTTTTACATCATTCGTTTTCTCATTAAAAAGGATCACATCTCCAGTCACTTTATTATCTGGATTTTCGAAAAATGCATTACCGATGAGTTCAACTTCATCCTCATTTTTTCTGCTGATTATCTTGTTTGCACGACCTTCCTCATCCTTTGATTTAAAGCGAGCATTACCAATCAATTCTGTCATGTTTTCTGCCTCATTATTTCTAATGGTATCAGCTGTAGAAGTTTTATCTCCATCTACGAATTGAGCGTTTCCAAAAAACTCAGATTCTTTGTCATCTATATCATAGAATCCACCCTCTGAGTATATCCTTTTACTACCTTGATTGATCAAAGTAGAAGATAAAAATATGGCTCTTTTTATTTCTGTATAGTACCTTAATGAGTCAGATAATAAATCAAAATCTTGCCCTTCAATTGTAACCTTTTCGTAGAAATTTACGAAGTTTTCATCTAGATGGAAAATCCCACGTTTACTCTTGATTTCCATATTATCAGCGATCAATAATGCAGTATCAGAATATATAGCCCAATCTTTCTCTAAATCATACTGTAGAAATGAAGTATATAATCTCTGATCCCCATCTTCCAACACAACATTCCCAATAAAATATGCCATTAAAGAATCACCTTGATAATGTAGAGAATCAGAAAATATTCTGATCGTATCGTTCTTAATAATTGATATGTTTCCTTTCGCTTCTAAATTTATACCATTGACCAAGACAGCTGTATCACAAAACATAAAAATACTGTCATGAGTTATTCTAACATTACCGCTTGAAATAAATCGTTCGTCTTCACCAGTTGCGTCATACACTTGATTATCTGCACTTACAATCTTTAGGAACTCACTTTTAAGCGTATCCTGTACCGATGAGGCATCGGTACTTTTCACTGCGTTTTCTTTCACAACAGGTTTCTTCTTTGGCACAGGATTTACTTGACCTGTCACCTCCGAAGTGATCAAAAAACAAAAAATAAATATAATATAAGACCTAATTATCATCATATGTCAACTCCTAACGAATAGATGTAGATCACTGTTGTCATCTTCCAAAAAAATAGATGCCGCTACCTTACCTATATAACTTCCGATGGCTACCCCCATACCGCCCATTCTTATGGCTATCATTATATTATCATTTAGTTTTTTCACAATTGGCATTTTATCAGAACCAACACCTAAGATGCCACTCCACATTCTTTCAATTTTGACAACCTGACCCATTAAAATTTTAGACTCAGCCAGATCTTTCAAATAGCTAATAATTTGCTCCGTATTATCTAACAAATCTGTGGTTTCTTCTTCCTTAGCCAAGTGTCTACCTCCGCCCAAGATCAATCGAGAATTGACCTCTCTAAAGTAGACATATCCTTTGTGCATATGATAACATCCATCAAGAGAAAAACCATCCACAGGATAAGTCACAATCACCTGATTACGTGCTGGTTGAATATCAACATCACCTAGTACACTTTTTGAAAATCCATTGGTACAAACAATCAATTTATTAAACTCAATGAACCCTAAATTTGTTGATAATTTGCAATTAATTTTATCTATATTTTCAACATCTACACCCTGCATAAAAACAACTCCCAACTTTCTTGCTTTCAACTCTAAATTAGCCATCATCTTTTGTGGATTTAGGCATCCTTCTAATCTATTCACTGTCTCATTTCCGTATTTCCCTTTTCGCAAATTAAAACAGTCTTTTTCATGCAAAACATGGTCAACATGATCATTAATAATTGGAATCTGTGAATGATAATAATGCTCATCTTCGAGATCAAATATTTCTACACCCGGTCTATTTTGATAGTCCATATCCAAAGCAGAAATTCTCCCTTTCATAATATCTAAACCTCGCCACCGCATGGCTATTAATTTATGACAGACATTTTCTCCAAAACGCTCTGTATCATCAAGTATTTCACTTACTGAACCAAAACAAGCAAAGCCAGCATTTTTAGTACTAGCACCCACTGGATACGTTTTCTTGTCGAGAATCAAAACCTTTAATTCAGGCGCTAATAGCTTTAATTCGATTGCTGTACTCAATCCCACAATACCAGCTCCCAAGATAGTGTAGTCCACATCTTTGAGCAAATATTGGTACTCCCACCAGCTTAATTTTTGTTCTATCGATTGATTTAAATTCAAGATTTCAAACGTTAGTTATTGATATACAATGACAAAGGTAATTATTCCACCTTATTCCTATTAAATTTATATGGTCAGTAAAACAAAATGCATTATGTTTGCCAAAAATAACAGACATGATTCAACGAATCCAAAGCATTTTCCTACTTCTAGCAAGTATTACTTTTTTTCTACAATTTATATTTAATTTTGCTACTAGTGACAAGACATCCCCTGGATTCCTAAGCGACAAGATATACAATGTGCTGGATAATCCTGTCTTGTTAGGTTTAACGATTCTAGGAGGAGCAGTAGCATTAGTAAGTATATTTTTATTCAGAAATAGATCATTACAAATGAGGCTTGGCTACCTAGTGATTGTGCTTTGCATTTTACTTCCACTTGTCGCTTTTCTATTGATATTAAATGAACCAACAGGTCTATCAAAAGGAGTCGAAATTAATGATGGTTTAGCAATCTATTTACCAATAATAGGCCTTATTACTACTATCCTAGCTACTCGATATATCAAGAAGGATAACAAACTGGTAAAAAGTATGGATAGATTAAGGTAATCACAACTATCATATATTTAAACAAAACTATAACACTTCTCATCGCTCTAAAAGAGAACTTTATCACTACTTTTGCGTCTTAATTTTTATTAAGCCTCACAAAGAGAGAAAATGGAGCGAAAGTTACAACTGCACAATAGTCTTACCAGACAGAAAGAAGTATTCAAACCAATAGAAGATGGATTCATTGGGATGTATGTCTGTGGACCTACCGTTTACAGTGATGTACACTTGGGAAATTGTAGAACTTTTGTAAGTTTTGACATAATCTACCGATACTTATTAGCAAGTGGATATACAGTCAGATATGTTAGAAACATCACCGATGTAGGCCATCTTCTTGATGATGGTGAAGATAGAATGAGTAAAGGTGCTAGAATGCAAAACCTAGAGCCTATGGAAGTAGCTCAAAAATATAGCAATGGATTCCATGCTATGATGGATGTGTTCAATACTTTAAAACCATCAATAGAACCACGAGCAACTGGCCACATTATAGAACAGATAGAAATGGTACAATCCATCATCGATAATGGATATGGATATGTTCAAAATGGTTCTGTATACTTTGATACTATCAAATTTGCCAATGAGACTGGTGAATACGGAAAACTCTCAGGGAGAATTATTGAAGATCTTCTTACTGAGACAAGGGACAATCTTAAAAACCAAAGCGATAAGAGAAATCCGTCAGATTTTGCGATTTGGATGAAAGCTGCTGTGGATCACTTGATGAAATGGGAATCACCATGGTCTATTGGATTTCCAGGATGGCATCTTGAATGTAGTGCCATGAGTACAAAATACTTAGGCAAACAATTTGACATTCATGGCGGAGGAAATGATCTTAAATTTCCTCACCATGAAAATGAAGTAGCACAAAATATTGGTTCCTGCGGATGCCAACCAGCCAACTACTGGCTACATACCAACATGCTACTAATGAATGGTAAAAAGATGAGCAAAAGTGATGGTAATACGATCTCACCTGATGAATTGTTCACAGGTGATAGTCCTCATGTCACTAAAGGCTACAGCCCTATGGTTGTTAAATTTTTTATGCTTCAATCTCATTACAGATCAACTTTAGATCTTACAGATGATGGACTCCTTGCCGCTGAAAAAGGCTACAAAAGGCTCATGGAAGGTTATAAGCATCTTAAGAAATTAGAAACAAAGGGATTATCTGACGAGCCAGAGATCAATCAAAATATACTTGATTTGATCAATGCTGCATATGCAGATATGGATGACGACTTCAATACTCCAAGAGCGTTATCTCAGTTATTTGCTCTAGTGCCAATGATCAATAGTTTCGTTGATGGTAAAATAGAAATTAACAATGTAAGCAAAACTACTTTACTTGCGCTCAAGGAGGCGTTTGACGACTTTTTAAACAATATACTTGCTCTCAAAAACGACCTTGAAAATGGAAGTGGGGCACCTATGGTAGATGGACTTATGGAACTAATCATCGATATAAGACAAAGTGCTAGAGAAAATAAAGACTGGACTACCTCTGATACAATTAGAGATAAAATGAATGAGCTCAACATTGTATTAAAAGATGGTGCTGATGGTACTGGTTGGACGTTAAAATAACTATCTGATAATTAATGTCTTCAAACTCAAATCAATAATCTGAAATCCTATGGTTCAATATATCCAAAAAGCTTGTTTTATTCTTTTGATAGCTGTGTTTGCTGTAAGCTGTAAAACAGATAGTTCTGAGTCGACCAAGCTAGATGCAACTGAAAAGACAACACGAAGAAAAGTACCTAAGTTTGATAATGAAAAGGCATATCAGAATATTGAAAAACAGGTAAATTTTGGACATAGATATCCTGGAACACAAGCACATACAGATCTGATAAAATACTTGACCGCTGAGCTTACCCGATATACAGATCAAGTAATTACCCAAGATTTCAAAGTTGATTTTCTTGATGAAAAAGGTGTCAATGCTACCAATATAATTGGCATTGTTAATCCTGACAAGAAAAAAAGGATTCTACTTTGCGCACATTTTGATACTCGTAAAATAGCAGAGAAAGACGAAGATGTTGCAAAACAGAATCTTCCAATACTTGGCGCAGATGATGGAGGATCTGGTGTAGGTGTTCTATTAGAGATTGCCCGATTAGTCAAGGAGAATGGAATCGATATTGGAGTAGATTTTATACTTTTCGATGCCGAAGACAATGGTGATAGCCAAGGTGAAAGCAATACTTGGTGCCTAGGTTCAGAACATTGGGCTAAGAATCCTCATGTCAAAAACTACAAGGCAGAATTTGGAATTTTGCTTGATTTAGTGGGTGCCAAAAATGCGGAATTTGGAAAAGAACTATATTCTCTTCAGTCGGCTAAAAAATATGTAGATAAAATATGGACACTTGCTGAACGCATGTCATTTACAAACTACTTTATTGACTTCCAACCCGGTTCTGTAACTGATGATCATGTAAATATTATTAAATACAGAAGAATCCCTATGATCGACATTATAAACATGTCTAACTTGAATGGTAGAAAAGGCTTTGATCATTATCACCACACACAAAAAGACAATATGGATATTATTGATAAAAACACAATTCGTGCAGTAGGAAAAGTAGTCACTGCGACTCTGTACAACTTTAACAATGGTACTTTATAGACAAAAAGTTATATCAACGAGAAGATTCTAATAATTAAGACCGAAAATTTCAAGTAAGAACATTATCTTTGCATTACACATTACACAAATGCGCAATTTGTAAATCATTCATATTGTGCATACAACAATCCAAACAGAATAAAAAAAATGAGAAAATTACTAATACTCGCATGCCTTATCACAGGTACTTTATCAATGAATGCTCAAGAGATCAGTACAGAACAATGGTCACTCGTCACTAAAAAAACAGCTGATTGGTGTACATTTTGTGGTCAATGGGGATGGACATTCAAAAAGAATATCATCGCTGATCAAGCTGGCATGCCTACGGTTGTCTGGAGCTCTCATTATGATGGTGGACTTGAGACACCTACTTCTGATGCAATCATTAATAATTTCCCCCAAAGTAGTGGTCAACCCGTATTCTTTATCAACAATGACAACATGAATGTCTTCAGCAGTAATGTTACCGCTAAAAGAGAAGAGTTCAATAGTATTCTGGAGACGCTTGCTTCTCTACCTGCATTTGCAGGTGTAGGATCTACAGCTGTCTTTGATGGAATGAAGATCACCAACACAGCTAAAGTGAAATTCTTAGTGGACCTTATAGCTGATGCAGGAGGTGGAGAATATTGGTTAGCTTCTTACCTTGTAGCTGATGTTTTGATCGCCTATCAAGCATCACAAGGAAATAACGCAGAACACCAAAACGTTCTTCTTCATTCATTTAATGGAGACAATCACTTCGGAGTAAACATTGTAAATGGTTCTGTATCTGAGGATCAAGAATTTATAGTAGAAGGAGAATTAGACTTTTCTGGAGACAACAATATTCCTGATTATTCAGATGGATATTCAGTTGTAACTATCTTATGGTCAAGAGTAGGCGATAAGTTGACTCCATTTAATCTAAATCACCAATCTATCTCAGGATCAACTTCAACAAATGATGTATTAGAAAACGTATCAATTGCTGCATTTCATATAGGAGCTGGGCAAGTAGAGTTGAACATGACTTCTGATAAAACTATGTCAGATGTGACAATTAATATGTTTGACATCAATGGAAAAATTGTTTCTACAAAATCAAATGTATCCCTAAATGAAGGAGAAAATCAAGTAATTCTTGATGCTCCAAATTTGACACTAGGAACTTACGTCGTAAACATCCAAAGTGAGTTAGGAAGTAAAAGTTTAAAAGTAAGTATTAGATAGTCTTGCGCTTAAATAACATACAAAAGCCATGCAATTCATTTTGCGTGGCTTTTTTAGTTATTATTTCTCTTCAATATCTGAACTCTTAAGACTGTTAGGTGTTCAATTTTGGATAACAAAAGCTTATATTAGCGAAGAATCGACTACCTATCACTTTTGAAAATGTGGGTAATCAAATAAAATACAGAATGTCAAAATTACCAGAGGCAAATCGTTTTCTCGACCTTTCGGACTATGGCAGACCTGCAGCAAGATTCATCGCTAATCTCATTAAAGAAACATCACTTACACCTATCCATGTGACTGTTGCTTTCATCATCTCAGGATTAATAGCTATTTATTGTATGCTTGAAGGGCATTTTATTTTTGCTGCACTATTCCTCGTCTTGAAGTCAATATTGGATGCAGCTGATGGAGAACTGGCAAGAATTAAAGCAACTCCATCATATGTTGGACGATATTTTGACTCTATTGCAGATATTATTTTGAATTTGATGTTTCTTATTACAATCTGGCATATTACAGGTGGATCGATGGCGCTTCTTATTTTAGCATTTATTGGGATACAACTTCAAGGCACTTTATACAATTACTACTATGTAATTCTGAGGAACATGCACAACGGAGATACTACAAGTAGAGTATTCGAAGATCACGCGCCAATAGCTCTGCCAGGCGAGACTCAAACAGCTGTTAACTGGTTTTACTGGACTTACAATATGCTTTATATAGCATTTGATAAAACAATCTACTATCTAGATAAAAAAGCTACATCAGCAACGAATTTTCCTAATTGGTTTATGACAGCGGTTTCAACTTTTGGATTGGGTTTTCAACTTTTAATTATGGGACTAATGTTAATCTTCCATTTAGAAAATTATATTATTCCTTTCTTTTTAAGTTATTCTATGTTAATCTTTGTATTTATTGGGATTCGAAGATATATAAATGATTAAATGTCGCTTGAATGAAAGGAAATAAACAGAATTGTTCGAGGTGTAATGACTCTATTGTTTGTAAATCAAATGATATAGAATCGTGTGACTGCTCAAAAATCGTCATTTCTCAAGAAACTGCAGATCATCTTAGGAAAACAAACTATAAGTGTTTGTGTAATAATTGCCTTTCTGAAGTGGACAAGCTAGTTAACCTATCCCTAATACTTCCTACCAATTCTACTGAGGGTCTACATTATATCATGGAAAATGAACTTTTAGTTTTCACAGAACTCAATCATATACAGCGAGGCTATTGTTGCGGTAGTGATTGTCAAAACTGTGCTTATGGCTTCAGGTTGATTGTGAATAAATAATCTTGAACAATTAAATGAAGTAATCTAAATATTACTTCTACTTTTGACAATCTAAACAGAAATGAACAGCATGAGTAACGAAGTAAGAAATCAAGAACCAAAATCACTATGGAATCATTTTGCTGATCTAAATGCCGTACCAAGAGCCAGTAAAAAAGAAGAGGAAGTGATCGCATTTGCAAAAGCATTTGGAGAATCTTTAGGTCTGCCTACTGTAGTGGATCATATTGGTAATGTAATCATAAAAAAACCGGCAACAGCTGGTATGGAGAACCGTAAGACCGTAATTCTTCAAAGTCATCTTGATATGGTACATCAAAAAAACAATGATACCGTATTTGATTTTGCAACTGAAGGCATCAAAATGTATATTGATGGTGATTGGATAAAAGCTGATGGCACAACGCTTGGTGCGGATAATGGAATAGGCGTAGCATCAATCATGGCCCTCCTTGCTTCTACTGACATTCCGCACCCTCCTATGGAAGCTCTATTTACAATTGATGAAGAAACTGGAATGACAGGTGCACTAGAACTCAAAGGCGGGTTTCTAGATGCTGATATCATGCTCAATCTTGATACTGAGGACGATGATGAATTGACTATTGGCTGCGCAGGAGGTATTGACATAACAGTTGTAGGATCTTATAATGAAGCTTCTACTCCTTCCGATTTCACTTCCTTTTCGTTAACAATCAAAGGACTTTCAGGAGGCCATTCTGGAATGGAAATCCATAAAGGTCTTGGCAACGCAAATAAATTGATGAATAGACTATTGACTGAGATTAGCAATGATTTATCAATCTCTATTCATAGTATAGATGGTGGAGGCCTTAGAAATGCAATACCAAGAGAATCTGTCGCCACCATTTCTGTTAATTCTAAAGAAAAACTAGAAGAAATAATAAGTGAATCTGGTGGGGCATTAGTTGACGAGCATACTACAACAGACACTAACTTAGAAGTAGTGCTTGAACCTATTGATAGAATCGAATCGTGTATCGATCCATCTTTTCAAAGTAAATTTTTAAAAGCTGTATATGCATGTCCATCTGGCATTTATAGAATGAGTCCCGATATTTCTGATTTGGTACAAACATCTAATAATTTAGCACGAGTTTTGATAAAAGATGGCAAATATCAAGTTCTATGCCTTACAAGAAGCTCTGTAGACACAGAAAAAATGGATCTTGCACGAGCGATAAGATCTACATTTGAATTGGTAGATGCATCCGTTTCATATAGCGGTGATTATCCTGGATGGACACCAAGACCAAACGACGGTATCGTAACCATAATGAAAGATCTATATAAAGAATTGTTCGATGAAGATGCACACGTCTATGCTTGTCATGCTGGTCTAGAGTGTGGAATTTTAGGAACAAATTATCCAGATATGGAAATGATATCGTTCGGACCAAATATCCGAGGAGCACATTCTCCTGATGAAAGAGTTCAAATCAGTAGTGTTCAAAAATACTGGGGTTTCTTATTGGAAACTCTTAAAAAAATACCTGCAAAAGACTAGAACTAACTAATAGAAGAATGTAGTCTCAATTTGTTTTTTAAGATAGCAACCTTAAAATGTAGAATCTTTATATATATTTAATGATTCTATAAATTTTAAATTGCTTTTCTATATGAAATTTTCATTCTCTACAATTTTAATATTACTCTCTTCTTTTTTCATTAGTGATGTGTACTCTCAGTGCTTTACTGAGCAAAATTTTACGACTCAAGGACAAAGCACCTATACTCTTCCGGGTACAGCAGCTGAGTCCTATCTAATTGAAATAGAAACCAAAGGAGCAGATGGTGGAGATTTTTTGTGGGGATCAAATCCACAAACTGATGGCGGTGAAGGAGCTACTATAAAAGCTAGTTATGTCATTCCAGGTGGAAGTCAATTACTTGTTGTTGTCGGAGCTTCGGGCTTTGATGCTCCTGGTAGTCCAGGTGGTGGCGGAGGTGGCGGTGGCACAGCCGTAATACTTGACAACTCAGATGTTCTCATAGCAGCTGGAGCTGGTGGTGGAGGTGGTC
The DNA here is from genome assembly GCA_913061325.1 of uncultured Saprospirales bacterium. Taxonomy (GTDB): domain Bacteria; phylum Bacteroidota; class Bacteroidia; order Chitinophagales; family Saprospiraceae; genus CAJXUU01. The sequence continues at coordinate 18,622 of CAJXUU010000027.1, forward strand.
AAGGAGCTTCAAATACTGGTCAAGGTGGACAAGCTAACACAAACAGCGCTCCTGGCGGTGGTGCAGGTTTAGGCAGTTCAGGCGGCGGTGGATTTAATAGCCCGGGAGGCAATGGACCTGCAAGTACAGGTGGAGGATCCGGTACGGTAAACGGCCAAGGATCTGGAGGAGCTGGCGGAGTAACCGCTGGTTCAGGTGGCAATGGATTTGGCGGTGGTGGCGGTGGTTCTGGTACAGTTGGAGGAGGTGGCGGAGGCTACAAAGGCGGTGATGGTTCTGATGGATCGACAGATTTGAATGGAAAAGGAGGAGACTCTTATGTTAATTCACTTTTTTCAGGCACAGTAATTTTTAATACTCCAGGCTCCGATGGTGAAGGATCAAATAATAATGGCTTTGTAACTATTACGTGTATCCCGCAAGGATCTGTAGAGATAAGTTTAGTATCTAAAACAGATCTTCTTTGTTCTGATGGAAATGGAGGAAGCATAGAAGTAACCGCAATGGGAGGTTTGAATCCTTATCAATATTCAATAAATGGAGGACCTTTTGGGGATTCTCCTGTCTTTTCTGGTCTTTCTTCTGGTGATTATACTGTTACAGTCAAAGATGGACTTAATGCTACTGATATGTTGATGGTTACATTGACAAGCCCACCTGCACTGTTAGGCGAAATAATTAATGTAGTTGACAATGTTTGTTTTGGTGATTTGGAAGGAAGTATTGAGGTTTTAGCTTCAGGTGGAACATCATCTAATTCTACTTATAGCTATTCGATCAATGGAAGTCCACTTCAGACTAATGGAACTTTCATCAATTTACCAAATGGATTTTATGTCATTTCGTTCTTTGATGACAATTTTTGTACAAATTTTGTAAGTACTACAATTGCATCTCCGACCGATTTAGAATTATTCTTAATTTCTAAAACAGATGTTACTTGTTTTGGAATGGATAACGGATCATGTTCTGTGGATGCTTTTGGCGGAACTGAAGATTATATGTACTCAATTGATGGAGGGCCTTTTGGAATCGAAACAATTTTCTTCGATTTATCTAGTGGTTCACACACAATAACTGTTGAAGATGAAGTAGGATGTACAGAAGAGCTAATAGTCCTAATAAATGAGCCAGACGCTGTTTCGTTTGATCTTACTGCTTCTGGGTTGGCATGTTACAATGATGTAGATGGAGTAATTGAGGTTAATAATATGACAGGTACCGCTCCATTTGAGCTTCAACTCAATGATGGTATCACTGGACCTGACTATGTATTTACAGGATTAGAAGCTGGGGTTTATACAATTACAGTAATTGATGATGCTGGCTGTCAAATGATGCAAGACATTGAATTAGAATCTCCTGATAGCTTAATCCTAAATGCGACGATTGTAGCAAATGTTGAATGTGGAGAAGACAGCACAGGTGCTGTTCAATTAGAACTGCAAAACGGTGTTGGAGAAATAATCTACTCTGTAGGTCAAAACATCAATTTTACCGGTTCTTTTGAAAATCTGAGTGCAGGAGCTTATATAGCTATCACAACTGATTCTTCTGGGTGTAAGGCAGAAATTGAGTTTGTAATTCAAGAAAATGCAACATTTACCTTAAGTATTAATTCGGTAGTTGATGCATCTTGTTTTGGAAATTCAGATGGAAGTGTTTCAGTGGGAATAACCGGAGGTATTGAACCTATTCAATATTCGCTTGATGGGATAGATTTTCAAGACTCTCCGATTTTTGAAGGATTAACTGCTGGAGATTATAATGTCCAAGTAACAGATTCTTCAGGCTGCATTAATACTGTTGACGTTTCTATTATGGAACCATCTCAACTTCAATTATCATATATAAATATTCAAAACGTAAACTGCTACAGCGATTCTACAGGGGCAGTAAGTATATCAATCACAGGAGGCACTCCAACATATATGTTAAATAAAAACATGACATTTAATGCTGAGGATACTATAACTCTAAATTCACTATTTGCGGGACAACATATTCTTTCAATTATTGATGATAACGGTTGTGAACTTACAGATACTGTTACTATAACCCAAAATGATTCATTACAATTATTCACATCAATTATGATAGCTGATTCTTGTGGAATTGGCTCAACTGGATTCATAGACCTAAATGCAACTGGTGGATATGCTCCATTAACAATTTCTCTAAATGGTGATTCTAATATGACCGGAGAATTTGATAGTCTAACCGCTGGCATCTACACAGCTAGTGTTGCTGATACTCTTGGCTGTACGACATCATTAGATATAACAATACCTTTGATTGGAAGTCTCGTTATTGATTCAATGGTAATGGAAAATGTTTCTTGCAATGGTCTTGCTGATGGTGAGATCGAAATTGTAATAGGTAATGCTCAAGGATCAATTTCTTACTATCTGAATGATAGCTTAAATACAAACAACGTTTTTAATAATTTAGATGCAGGGGTTTATGAAATTGTCGCAATTGATGAGCAGGGGTGTAGTGTTGCGATAGAAGTTGAAATCACTGAACCTAATCCATTAACCATTGACTTGTTAGATGTTAATTTTTCTGAAGGCTGTCTTACCGTTGAAGCAAATGGAGGAACAAAACCGTATAGATATTCGATTGACGACAAAGCTACTTTTCAGGATAGCGCAAAATTTACCGGATTAGAATCTGGAGATTATAGCATTATTGTCATTGATGAAAATGGTTGTAAAAACACATATTTTTACTTTTTTAATAATATTGCTGAATTGAGTTTTCCTGGATTAAATGTTTTCCCAAATCCTGTTCGAAATACACTTTTTATAAATTATGAAGGTGCAACTTCAGAAGTTGAAATAGAAATTATCGATAGAACTGGGAAGGTTGCAAAAAAACTTACTGGAGATAACCTTAGTATGAGTGATAATAACATTGAAATTTCATTAGAAGGGATACAGACTGGAGGTTATTTTCTAAAGATAAGCAACGAAAATGCAGTGGTTTATCGTAAAATAATCATTCTAAAATAATTAGGCTAAGGAAGGTCATCATCCTTTCACTATTAAAGAAAGCCACATGAGCCTGCACTCATTGGCTTTATTTATTAGTTGAAGATTTTTCAACCATAAGGTAGTGCTGAAATAGATTGCTCAATTGTATCTAATGATGCTTGATCTACATCATCACAGTCTCTATAGTTAGATACAAATTGCTTTACAGCATTGACAAAATCTAAACACTTTTCTTCATTTAGGATATCGGCTATATAAATAGATGAAAGCTCCGTAATTCTTTCAGAATCCTTAGTCGCTTGATTCTCATCACAAGAATCTGAACAACTTATTGAGACTAAAGTAATAAAGGATAAAAGGACAAATGCTTTTAAAATTAAGTTTCTCAAAATATTAGAATTTGAATTATGAAATCTATTATAATAAAAATTTCAGATAGAAATATACTCAAAATAAGGGAAGCCGATAAATAATTAAGTAAGCAATAGAATTCGTTTAGTAAAAGGAATCTGATTTTTACATAGATTTTATCAACTCCAAAATTTCCTTATTAGAGGTTGATTTTCTTTTAAGATATATTTGTGAGACCACGTCTTTGTTTAAAAACTTCCTGAGTGTACCACACCCCATTTCTCTTCTTTCTGAATGATCTTCTTCATTCCATATGGCACGTTCAAATACATCAACTAACTTGATAAAATCCAACTTGGTCAATACTTTAGTATAAGCCTCTCTGCCATCATAAGTCCCAGAAGAACTTTCTTCTGGCTTTATCGGTGAATAAGACAATGAAAGACTCATGATTTCGTAATTATTCCTTGCACCATCGTAATAGTTATATTTCATCTATCAAAAATAATGATTAATCATGAATCATCTATCAAAAAAGAACACCCCCTTTAATAAAATCACTACTTTTGCACTTTGAAAATCTAAACTATATCCATGATTTTTTTCTTCAATACTTCTTCAAATAAAGTATTCGCTCTTCAAACTCAATCACACCTTTCTGATCAGGACATCCCTAAGCTAAAATGGCTCTTTGGAGATGCTAGTGTATCAGATGAAACCTCACTTGAAGGTATATTCATTGGTCCAAGAGCTGCTATGATTACACCGTGGAGCACCAATGCCGTAGAGATTACTCAAAATATGGGTATTGAAGGCATTGAACGGATTGAAGAGTTCTATCTTTCTGAAGATGGAAACATGTTATTTGATCCAATGATTTCTCAGAAATTCAATAATTTGAATCAAGAGATTTTTAAAATTGATGTCAAACCAGAGTCTGTTCTTGACATTGACGACATTGCCGAATACAACAAACAAGAAGGACTTTCCCTAAGTAATGAAGAAGTAGAATACCTGAATAGTATGTCTGACAGAATAGGCAGAAAACTTACGGACTCAGAAGTATTCGGATTTTCACAAGTGAATAGTGAACACTGCAGACACAAAATCTTCAATGGTACATTTGTGATTGATGGGGAAGAGATGCCTACTTCATTATTCAAATTAATAAAACAAACATCAGCAGAGCAACCAGAAGGGATTGTCTCCGCTTATAAAGATAATGTAGCATTCGTAGAAGGTCCAAGCGTAGAGCAGTTCGCACCCGAAAGACCTGATGTACCTTCAAACTACACGGTGAAACCGTTTGACTCAGTAATGTCACTAAAGGCAGAAACCCATAACTTCCCAACAACTGTAGAACCATTTAACGGAGCTGCAACTGGATCAGGAGGCGAGATCAGAGATAGACTCGCAGGTGGAAAAGGATCTGTCCCAATGGCAGGCACAGCGGTATATATGACTTCATATTCTAGGCTTGCGGAAAACAGACCTTGGGAAGCCGGCTTCGAAGAGAGGAAATGGCTCTATCAAACACCTATGGATATTCTGATCAAAGCAAGTAATGGTGCTTCTGATTTTGGAAACAAATTTGGACAGCCACTTATCGTGGGGTCACTTTTGACTTTCGAACATGAAGAAGGCATGGAAAAACTCGGATTTGACAAAGTAATAATGCAAGCAGGTGGTGTAGGTTATGGCAAAGCGGATCAAGCACTAAAAGATACTCCACAAGCAGGAGACAAAATTGTAATCCTAGGAGGAGACAATTATAGAATCGGTATGGGAGGAGCAGCTGTATCTTCCGCAGATACTGGAGCACTTGATTCTGGTATTGAACTCAATGCCGTACAAAGATCCAATCCTGAAATGCAAAAAAGAGCTGCCAACACAATAAGAGGAATGGTAGAAAATGATATCAATCCTATCGTCTCAATCCATGACCATGGAGCTGGAGGACATTTAAATTGCCTATCAGAATTGGTAGAAGATACAGGAGGAAAAATTGATCTGGAAAGGTTGCCTATAGGTGACCCTACCCTATCTGCGAAAGAGATAATAGGAAACGAATCACAAGAAAGAATGGGCCTAGTCATAAGCCAAAAGGATATAGGATTTCTTAAAAAAGTAGCAGACAGGGAACGGTCTCCAATGTACACAGTTGGTGATGTAACTAATGATGATAGATTCACCTTTGAATCATCTGAAGATGGCGAAAAACCGATGGATCTAGCTTTATCTGACATGTTTGGTTCTTCACCAAAGACAATCTTGAAGGATAATAAGAGGCAACGAGATTTCTCTGAAATAACATTTGATAATAATAAAGTCCAAGATTATATCCGAGATGTATTTCGATTAGAAGCTGTAGCTTGTAAAGATTGGTTAACGAACAAAGTAGATCGTTGCGTTGGTGGCAAAGTTGCTGTTCAGCAATGTGTAGGCCCACTTCAAATCCCACTAAATAACTGTGGTGTAATGGCATTTGATTTTAATGGAACATCTGGCATTGCCACCTCTATGGGACACGCTCCTGTCAGTGGATTGATAAGTGCTACTGCTGGATCGAGGAATGCAATCGGAGAAGCATTAACTAATCTGATTTGGGCACCACTAGAAAAAGGGTTAAAATCAGTTTCATTATCAGCAAATTGGATGTGGCCATGTAAGAACCCTGGTGAAGATGCAAGATTATATGAAGCTGTGCAGGCAGTATCAGAATTCGCGATTGGCTTAGGAGTAAATATCCCAACAGGAAAGGATTCTATGTCTATGGCGCAGAAATATAAAGACATGACTGTCTTAGCTCCAGGAACTGTAATAATCTCTTCAGTAGGTCATTGTGATGACTTTACAAAGGTAGTAGAACCAGTTCTCAAGAAGAATGGAGGCAACATATACTATATCGACTTTTCATCCGATGAATTTAAGCTTGGAGGATCTTCTCTTGCTCAAACGATGAATAAAATCGGTACAGAAGCTCCGACAATAAATAGTGTTGAAGTATTCTCGAATGCTTTCCACGCTATTCAGGAAGCAATAAGAGAAGGCATGATTGTAGCTGGTCATGATATATCCGCTGGTGGTATGCTGACAACTCTTTTAGAATTATGTTTCGCAGATCGAAATTTGGGAGCGGATATTGATCTATCTGATTTTGATGGAGAATTGGTAAAAATCCTATTCAGTGAAAACAGCGGAATAATAATACAAGCAATAGATAATAGACTTGAAGGATTCTTAGATAAAGCAGATGTTGATTATGTCAAATTAGGATCTGTAACTCAAAATGAACTATTAACTATTAAATTTGAGGATACAACTGAATCGTTTAACATTAATGAAATGAGAGACATCTGGTATGAGACTTCATATCTTTTGGATCAAAAACAAACAGCAAATGGACTTGCAAAAGATCGATTTGAGAACTATAAGAATCAACCACTTCAATATGACTTCCCCACTCAATTCGATGGCAAATCACCAATTATAGACAATTCAAAACCAAAACCAAAAGCTGCGATCATCCGAGAAAAAGGGAGTAATTCAGAAAGAGAGATGGCCAACGCGATGTATCGTGCAGGATTTGATGTTAGAGATGTACATATGACAGATTTGATATCTGGCAGAGAAACATTGGAAGACATTCAATTTTTAGGAGCTGTAGGTGGCTTTTCTAATAGTGATGTCCTTGGATCAGCAAAAGGATGGGCAGGAGCATTCAAATACAATGAAAAAGCAAAAACTGCTTTGGATAACTTCTTTGCAAGAACTGACACTCTTTCTATTGGAATCTGTAATGGATGTCAACTCTTCTTAGAACTTGATCTAATAAATCCTGATCACGAGAAGTTGGCTAAAATGACATATAATGAAAGTCATAAGCACGAAAGTTCTTTCACTTCTGTCACCATACAAGAAAACAATTCTGTTATGATGTCAAATCTTGAAGGCAGTACACTTGGAGTTTGGATCAGTCATGGTGAAGGTAAGTTCAACTTACCAATGCAAGAATCTGACTATAATATTGTTGGTAAATACGGTTATTCTTCATACCCCGCTAATCCTAATGGAAGTGATTATAATACAGCGATGTTGGTAAGCACTGATGGAAGACATCTCGTAACTATGCCTCATATCGAAAGATCATTCTATCAGTGGAACTGGGCAGATTATCCTTCAGAAAGAAAGGATGAAGTTAGTCCTTGGGCAGAGGCATTTGTCAATGCTTATAAATGGGTTACAAAGTAAGCCTACAACATTTTATTTTTTCCCCTATGTAGTCATAAAGAAAAAATAAAAGCCCTGCCAAACTAAATTGACAGGGCTTTCATTCTTAATTCAAAGTGCTATTTATTTCAAAATCACTATTTTCTTTAAGTATGAAGCTTCATTTGAGCTCAATCTAAGCATGTATGTTCCGTTCACTAAATTTGATGTATTTATCGTATGTTTTTCAGTATTTACTGTTTCCAATGTTACGACCTTTCCTTGAACATCAATGATACTAAGTTTTATGTCATCTCTTAGTGTGTTTTCTAGGCTGATTGTAATGTAATCAGATGCAGGATTTGGATATACTTTCATATTTCCAAACTCAGCTTCTGTCACAGCATTCACATTGATAATAAATGTAGTGGTTGATTCTACTTCACCACATTGATTAGAAACGGTTAAAATGACTTCGTAAGTACCGTTTGAACCATAAGTATGATTTGGATTCTCTTCATTACTAGTATTTCCATCTCCAAAATCCCAACTGTATGTAGTTGCTCCAGTAGATGTAGACATGAAATTCACAGTACTTTCATTTTGAGTTCCGTCAAATGAGGCAGTTGGCAGATCTATTACCGTAATAGCACCTGCAAAAGTCTCTGTTGATGTACCATAAATATTTGAAACCATAAGCGTAATATCATAAGATCCTGTTGCATCATAAACAACGATAGGGTTATTATCTGTAGATGTTGATGGGTTACCATTTGGCATTGTCCATGTTTTTGTATCAGCATTAGTACTATTATCCACTAATGAAACAGACTCACTAACACAAACTACATATGGTAAGTTATCAAAACTAGCTTGTGGAAAAACATCAATTGTTATCATCGTAGAAGTGGTTGAAGTACCACACTCGTTTTCAGCAGTCATTTCAATGATATAAGTACCATTAGCTTCAAATTCATATTCTAAGATATCGGTAGTGAAAGTTTCTCCTCCCACTGTCCATGTAATAATATCCGCTCCAGTGCCCGTATTAGTTGCCGTTACTTCATTACCTGAAGTAGTTGCATCTATTTCCGCTATTGGTTCTGCTAAGACAACCACAAAGTTTTCAATTGTGCTTTCATCCATTCCTGCTGGAGAAGTCACTGTCAATGAAACTGGGAAAGATCCAGATATTGCATATGTTACTGTTGGATTCTCCTCTGTAGATGTTGCTGGTGTGCCGCCATCAAACGTCCAAGACCATACTGTTACATTAGATGAAGATGCATTATTGAACTCTACCATAAGAGGACCACATCCAGTTGCACTATTTGCATTGAATGCTGCTGTTGGTAGTGCATTAATTTCAACAGATTGATTTGCTGTAGTTGTTCCACATTCATTTGTTGCAGATAACACTACTGAGTACATTCCTTCATCAGCATAGGTATGAGATGGACTCTCTTCACTACTTGTGGTTCCATCACCAAAATCCCAGCTATATGTAGTTCCTTCTACAGTTGTATTTGTAAAATCAACATCAAATAAATTATCAAAATATTCAAATGAAGTAACCGGCACATCAGAAACAGCTATAAAATTTTCAAGTGTAATAGTCTCACTACTTTCAGGATGGCTTACTGTTAAAACAACATCATATTGACCAGCTGAAACATAAGATACAACTGGGTTTTGTAGGTTACTTGTTGCAGGGGTGCCGCCTTCGAATGTCCAAGACCATTCAGTTACATTCGCACTTGATTGATCAGTGAACTCAATTTCTAAGTCTGCACAACCACTTGTAATAACACTCGTAAATAATGCAGACACTGGAGTATAATTATTAATTGTTATTTCTTCCGATGTTGTACCACACTCGTTTGTAGTCTCTAAAGTGACAGTATAAACACCTTCTGCACCATATGTATGTGTTGGGTTAGCTTCTGTACTTGTATTTCCATCTCCAAACGCCCAAGCATAAGAATCCGCTCCACTTGATTGATCAGTAAATGTGACAATCAGCCCATCTTCATCAGCAATAAAAGCAGCATTTGGCAAATCATTTATTGTAATATAATCTGTGAATGTCTCAGTATTCGATCCGTTAACATTGGTAACCGTCAGTGTTACATCATACATTCCAGATGCAGTGTACGATACTTCAGGGTCAGCATCAGTAGATGTTGCTGGAGATCCACCTTCGAATTCCCAAGCATAAGTATCAGGACTGTTACTTGATGTATTTTGGTAGTTTACTGTCAATGGTGCACAGCCTTCGCTATCACCAGAAATAGTAAATGATGGTATAGGTGCAAGAGAAATTATAATTTCAGTTGAAGTTGAATTACTACCACATTCATTATCTACGGTAAGTATTACAGTGAAAGTGCCATCCGCAGTATAAGTATGTGTTGGTTCCTCTTCGGTACTTGAAGATCCATCACCAAATGTCCATATATATGTTTCTCCATAATCACTAAAGTTGGTAAATTCAACTTCGTTTCCATTTATATTATAGCTGAAATCACTTAATGGCTGTCCAATAACGTTAATGAAATCTGTCATTTGTAGAACATCATCTCCAGTTTCGTTGATTACAGTCATAGTTACATCCCAATCACCTCCATCTTCGAAGACAACTAACGGATTCTCTTCACCTGAAGTTGCTGGAGAACCACCTTCGAAAGTCCATAAAAAATCATCCGTATTGTTAGATGCGTTTGAATTGAACTGCACGGTTAATGTTGCACATCCTTCCTCTACGTCTGCAGAAAAATCAGCTACTGGGGGATTAGCAATTACAATAATTTCTTCTTTTGTAACATCACCACATATACTAGTTGCTGTTAAGTTCACTATATAGACTCCGTCATCAATAAAATCATGCACGGGGTCACTCTCTGAAGAAAACAATCCGTCTCCAAAGTCCCAAAAGTATGAATCTGCAAATTCTGAAAAATTAAAGAAGCTAACTATAGTTCCATTAGTTGCGTAACTAAAGTTGGCTACTGGACTTTGATTAATTGTGAATATGTTGTTTTGAATAAGTACATCAGTTCCACCTGCATTTGTTACCGTAAGTGTTGCATCATAAGTTCCTGCATCCTGATATTGAATAGAAGGATTTTCTAATGTGCTAAACGAAGGTGTTCCGCCTGGGAAATCCCATTCATAATCAAGTCCAGAACCTGTACTGTTGTTTGTAAAGACAACTTCACCTACTGTACAATCTTCAATTACAAAAAAATCAAAATCTGCTGTTGGTGCTGAACCACTTGTACAATTAGAAAGACACCATCTAGATGCTACATGATTATTTATTGAACTTATTGAATTGGAAGACCAATCATTCCATGAAGCTACAGTTGGAGCCATAATAAATGGACTTCCAGAAGCATCGTGAGAGGCATTAAAATTATGACCCAACTCATGAGAAACCATAAACCTTTTTGTCACAGGATTAGAAGTAAAGTTCATAAGACAGTTGTACCTACTTCCTGTACATACTACACCTAAATAAGCAATACCCACTGTACTACCATTGAAATTTCTATCTGTCCAAAGTGATCCTACGTCATGTACCGCAGCAAATCCACTAGGTCCCCAATTTCTAAAATCATTTAATAAGGTACCTGCAGCAGTGGAAGTAGTCCATGGATCTGAAGCTGCCGTTGTGGCAGTAAACTGTTGTACTATTATTAGTTGAAGTTCGTCAGCAAATTCATCGTCATAGTTTGCTTGAACATTGTTTGCTACACCTATAGCGTGATTTTCTACAGCTCCAACACTTCCAAAATCTTGAAACATTAAAAAATCATTTGCTATAGCCCAATCAACTTCATAACATTCATCGACTACGCTTCTAGAGTCATCATTTTCTTTGTGATTTTTTATTTCCTCTTGTCGATCGTGTGTTTCTATTGTTCCACAGGTCATAGGTGCTGTAGATTTTACATCTTTAGCATTGTAAATGACGTATAAATCTTCACCTCTTAAGCTTGAGTCAAAATATGAAACAGGCTCTATATAGTGAGTATCTTTATTATCTTTTATAAATCCATATACAAACCCTTCATTGAATGTCAAACTTGCAGTAGTGTACAAATCTCCATTAACATTACCTTTAGTAGCTACCGCTTGAGTTTTATGCCCTATATGAATACCCTGATCGTCTGCATATTGGCTTAAGTAGTCGTCACTTATTACTTTAGAATCATGTAACTCAAGAATCCATGATCCTCCGTTTGGTTTTGCAATTTCTACAATAAAAAAACCTCCACTTCTTGCTGTTGCATGCATCATTTTAGAATCCATTGCTTGGATATCGTAACTATAAAACATCTCATCCAAACTAGCATTGGATTTAGATTGAGAAAGCCCTTGAGTAAATGTAAATGCAATCAATAGAATAATGCTAAATACTTTTGATAAACTTTGAAACCTGTCTCTTATACACATCTGACGCTGCCGACGAAGAGGATA
>CAJXUU010000028.1 GCA_913061325.1 uncultured Saprospirales bacterium
CAGCGATTGGAGAAGATCCATCTGGTAATCAGGTTGAAGACAATAGCGGAGATGTTGATGTCGTAATTAATTCTCTTCCTATTTCATCTATTGTTACTGATGGTCAAATTACCTGCATTAATTTGGAAGTCATATTGTCTGTATATCCTTTAGGGATGACTTATGAATGGTCTGGAGGGGGCACGGGGCAAACAAAAACAGTATCGACTGCAGGTTCATATAATGTAACGGTGACAAATTCAGATGGATGTACACATGTAGCAACTACAATAGTGCTTGAAAATACAATAGTACCAACAGCTGACGCCGGCACTGATGAATCAATTTGTCTAGGAGAAGTCACTACTTTAACGGCAAGTGGAATAGGAACCTATACATGGTCAGATGGCAGTACAAATGCAAATTTGACGGTATCTCCAATTATAACAACTACATACACGGTGACAGTTACAGCGGTGAATGGATGTGAGGATACAGACGAAGTAGTAGTAATTGTAAATCCATTGCCAAATGTAAATGTAAACCATGATGGAACTATAACATGTAATAAAACAAGTGCAGAACTTACAGCTAGTCCAGCCGGATTAAGCTATATCTGGACTGGCGGGAGTATAAATCAAACATTAAATGTAAGTACAGGCGATGAATACTTTGTAACAGTGACTGATGGGAATGGATGTACGGCAGTGACGTCAATTAGTGTACCTATGGACACATTAACACCTATATCAAATGCCGGCTCAGACGGTATCCTATGTGAAGGAGAAAGCACTACTTTAACAGCAACGGGAATAGGAACTTATTTATGGTCAGATGGCAGTACAAATGCAAATTTGACTGTAACTCCCAATACAACAACTACATATTCTTTGACTGTAACGGCATCCAATGGGTGTGAAGATACTGATGATGTGATCGTTACTGTAAACCCACTTCCAATAGTAACAATTAGTAATGATGGGCCAATAACATGTGATGATGCAATCGTTACTTTGACCGCTTCACCTAGTGGCTTGAATTATCTTTGGTCAACGGGTGAAACCTCTGAATCGATCGATGTAAATGCGAATGGAAATTACACATTGCTTGCAATGGATGGAAATGGATGTTTGAATTCAGCTTTAACTACTGTCACTACCTCCCCACCTCCAGTAATTGTAGAGACAGGCCCTGTAGAAATCTGTATTGGAGAGACTACGACATTAACTCCAAACTCTGGTGGAGAATGGTCAAGTAGTAATGAATCAGTTGCAATAGTTTCCAACAATGGAAATGTAGTTGGTGTTTCAGGTGGATTTGCATTATTTACATTTGAGGATACTTCTACAGGATGTGCTAGTGCGTCTGACACAATAAGAGTAAGTCCAGAAATGTCGATTGCTATTGATTATGTAGGAGGAATTTGTCTAAATTATGATTCTCAATTAGGAGTTAATATTACAGGAGGAACACTAGACTATTCATATTCATGGACAGGACCTAGTAGTTTTACATCAACGGACTCTATTATTGATATTACAGAATTTGGTAATTATTATGTTTCGGTAACGGATGCATATGGATGTGAGGAATCAACATCAGGATATATATATGCTGAGTTCGAGCCATTTATTTTTTCTCTTGGGACTACTGTCTGTGAAGGAGAATCCGTAGATCTTGAAATAAACGGAAGTAATATTACCGGATATTCATGGGATAGCAATGCTGGAAATGCAAATACATCATCAGTAACGGTGACTCCAAGTGCACCATCTACAACATATGTAGTTACAGTAACCAATACAAACGGATGTACATCAACTGCAAGTGCAACTATAGGTGCCGAAGCATTGCCTTCCGCAAATGCAGGAGCCGATATCAGCAGCTGCGAAAATGAGACTGTTTCAATTTCTACTTCTGATGCAGTAGCGGGTACTACTTACTCATGGAGTTTTGGTACTGATGCATCACCAGCTGCAGCTACGGGAGCCGGACCGCACAATGTTACATACTCTAATCCCAATGCAAACGGAGCAAATCAGATTAACTCCGTAATACTAACAGTTACCAAAAATGATTGTACAAATACCGATAGTAAAACTGTATTAATAAAAGCTCAGCCAGACCCAACCGTCACCTACTCATCTCCTTCTTGTGGAGCGGGTGATGGAAGCATTACATTCAGTTTTGTTGATAATCCTAATAGAACAAATGTACAATTCAGTATTGATGGGGGTATTAATTTTCCATTCATCACTAATGATAATGTTGGCACTTATACCGTAACTGGTCTAGCATCTGGAGATTATAGTCTATTTACAAAATGGGGTGATAACTTCTGTCCTTTGCAGCTATCGACCATTACACTTGCAAACAATGAAATCCCAACAATTAGTATTATAGGAGATGGTACAATTTGTAAAGGATCGACCACTGTGATCAATGCATCTACAACAGGCACTTGGACAAGTGATGATGAAACGATTGCTACTGTATCAACGACTGGTGTCATACTTGGTATCAATGCAGGCATAGCTAATATCAATTTTATGGCGGATAATAATTGTGCAGCTCCATCAGCAATTCAAATAACTGTTACTCCAAAAGAAGGAGTATTCATAACAGGTGAAGATATCATATGTGAAGGGACTTCTACGACTCTAACTGCTTCTAAAGTTGGAGGATCATGGTCAAGTAATAATAATACCATTGCTACAGTAAATACCTTTGGTGTAGTCACAGCCGTAAGTGCTGGAGTCGTGCTGATAAGTTATATCCATTCTTCTAATTCATGTGCAGAAAATTCAAATTTTGCAATCGAGGTATTTGATACGCCGATGGTATTTATATCTGGATCGGCTGAGGTTTGTGTAGGGGAAACGACTACACTATCTACAGATGGGGCTGGAGGATATTGGACGAGTTCTGATAATACTATTGCAATAATATCATCTACTGGATTGGTATTGGGAATTTCAGCTGGAGATGTTACATTCTACTATACAACAGGAAATAATTGTCCTTCGCTTAATACGGGTACTATTACAGTAACTCCTGATGTTTCAGTAGTTATTGACTTTAATGGCTCTGAATGCCTTACAGCGAACTCACAGCTTTCAGCTATTGTAGCAGGTGGTACATCAGGTTATACTTATGCTTGGATAGGACCAAGTGGATTTACTGGAAATACACAAACAATTGATATTTCTTTAGGTGGTAACTACAATGTGACTGTCACAGACAATAAGGGCTGTATGGATATAGCGTCGGCATTTATTTATGAATTATATGAGCCATTTATATTTGCATTAAACACAACTGTATGTGAAGGAGAATCTGTCACATTATCAATAAGTGGAGCGAGTGCTACAAGTTATCAATGGAGTACAAATACAGGTAGTGCATCAACGCAATCCGTAACTGTGATACCATCAGTACCAAGTACTAGTTACACAGTAACAGTAACAAACTCAATTGGATGTACGACCGAAGCCACGGCTGATATTATGGTAAATGCAAAACCGGTGGTTAGTATCACAGGATCTACAGATATATGTGTAGGGAATAACACCCAATTATCTCCTATAACAGGAGGTAATTGGACTAGTGGAAACTCAAGTGTAGCCTCTGTAACCGATGCAGGGTTGGTTACTGGTATCGGCAATGGTGTAACAACATTTACATTTAAAAGTGATGCTACAGGTTGTGTGTCTAATCCAACAGATACTATCAATGTAAATGCAAATGTAACTTTAATCATCGCAGGAGATAATCAGATTTGTTTTTCCGATAATCCAACATTAACAGCAAGTGTAAATGGGGGTGCTTGGAGTAGTTCAGCTCCTGGAGTTGCCACAATAGATACAAATGGTGTAGTAACACCACAAGGACAAGGAACAACTACAATAATATATGAAGTGACATCAAGTGGATGTTATAATGATGGTTCGTATAATATCACCATAATTAATAATCCGACAGTATCATTGAATGGTCCTTCTACAATATGTGAGGGAGATTTTACTTATGTTAGTGCATCAATCAGTGGATTATGGTCTTCTTCAGATGAATCCATAGCAACGATAAGTACTACAGGAATCATAACAGGAGTAAGTGGAGGCAATGCTACGATATCGTTTATATCAGGTGTTGGCTGTACATCTGTTTTGAATACACCAATAACAGTAATAAGCAACCCTGTCATTACAGGAATAGGACCTTCAGAAATTTGCGTTAATAGTACTACAATATTATCACCTACTACAGGGGGTGTTTGGATTAGTAGCAACAATAGTGTAGCATCAGTTAGTAGCAATGGTACAGTAACAGGTAAAGCATCTGGAACTGCAGATTTTAGCTTTATAGAATCAACGAATGGCTGTCTTTCTGATGGGATAATAACAATAACTGTTTATGGACCACCTGCAATTAATGGTTTGTCAAGTTCTGATCTTTGTATCGGTGAATTTTCTAGTATTACTCCAAATTCAGGAGGGACGTGGGTAAGCACAAACGAAGCTGTAGCTACGATAGATGACAACGGTATTATTACTGCGGTAGGAGCTGGATTAGCAAGATTTATCTTTACAAGTAATGCTACAGGGTGTTCATCAGCACATTCTACTCCATTATTAGTTAATGGAAACCCTTCAATTAATTTTACAGGACTTACGTCTATTTGTATAGGAGAGCAATCGAGTATTTCTCCAAGCTCTGTAGGTCAGTGGTCAAGCACCGATGTTACAGTAGCAACTATTTCTCAAGAGGGAACAATAACCGGTGTTAATCCAGGAACTGTATCATTTATTTATACGAGTGATTTAACAGGTTGTGCTTCTGATACATCAACAGAGTTGATAGTTAAAGAACCTACTGAAATAACATTGACGGGCCCTAGTACAATATGTTTAAATGAGACAACTGCTATATTGCCAAATTCTGGTGGGACATGGTCAAGTAGCAATATAAATATTGCTTCAATTAGTAATAATGGAGAAATAGTAGGCCATAACCCAGGTACAGTAAATTTTACTTTTAATAGTAACACAGAATGTAATTCTGATCCATCTATTGGTATTACAGTTGTATCTAGTCCTGTAGTAGGATTTTCAGGACCATCAGAAATATGTATAGGAACAACTACTAATTTGAGTCCTAGCTATGGAGGAGCATGGACTTCATCTAATACGAGTGTAGCTACAGTAGATGATGGTGGATTAGTAACGGCTATAGGGTCTGGTACTGCACAATTTACTTTTGAAAATGCATCTTCTGGATGTGAGAGTACTACGGATGGTTCATTAAGTGTATACATAAGACCTGTACCAGAAATTATGGGAGACGATGAAGTCTGTGAAGGGTTTACTACATATTTAACTCCAAGTTCTGGAGGAACATGGACAAGTAGCAATACAAATGTTGCAGTTATATCTTCTAGTGGCCAAGTTACAGGTGTATCGCAAGGTACAGCTACGTTTACTTTTTATGAAACAGGTTCTAATTGTGTATCAGATGCATCTGCACCTGTTACAGTATTACAAAAAACGCCGGTATCAATTGTTGGCGATAACACCATATGTGTGGGAGAAACTACTTCTGTTTCACCTAATACAGGTGGAATTTGGGTAAGTAACCATACAGATGTTGCCACAGTTACTGATGCTGGAATCGTAACAGGAGTGTCTCAAGGGATAGCGAAGTTTGCTTTTATCTCAGATGGAGGATGTGTATCTAATGAGACAACACCTGTAATTGTTTATGGACCTTCGTCTGTATCGATAATCGGACCAAGTCAGATATGTATAAATGAGCAAGTCCAAATGCTCCCATCTTCTGGAGGAACATGGATAAGTAACAATACATCAATAGCAACAATAGAAAATAATGGACTGGTAACGGCTATTACCTTTGGTGTGGCGAACTTCACATTTACGGATGCAAACACAGGTTGTAAATCTGATCCAAGTGATAACATAACTGTTATTGAAGCACCAACTACAGGATTAAATGGACCCGCTTATATTTGTATTGGAGGTATAACATATTTGACACCTAGTACGGGGGGGATCTGGACTGCATTAGATCCTAGTATAGCGACTGTTCAAAATAATGGTCAAGTAATGGGTATATCCCCTGGTAATGCTAGATTTATATTCAGTCAATTGAGTACTGGCTGTGATTCTGAAATTAATAATGATATCACTGTAATCACTGGTCCCCCAATAAACTTTACTGGACCAACTTCAATATGTGAAGGAGAAATGACAAATATAACATCGTCTAATCCTGGAACATGGGAAAGTACAAATCCCCTGATTGCAACGATCACAAATGATGGATTGATAATAGGAGTATCTGCTGGAGTAGTCAAATTTAAATTTACAGAAGCCATTTCAGGTTGTATTTCTGACCTTAGTGAGACACTGATTGTTAATGGACCACCTACAGTGTCACTAGCTGGATCTACGCTATTATGTATTGGTTCTACAACTTCGTTGACTCCATCTATTGGGGGAACATGGGAAAGTTTAACTCCTTTAATAGCAACAGTTACTGAAAGTGGAATAATTACAGGAGTAGCTGAAGGAACAGCATTCTTTGTGTTTACAGATGACCTGACAAGTTGTGAATCTGATGGTAATTTAAGTGTAGATGTAGCTTCAGATATAGGAGCACAGATACTTGGAGATAGTGAAATATGTACAGGGTACACGACTGCTTTATTCCCTAATACAGGAGGTATTTGGACAAGTAGCAATACTGCAGTAGCTACAGTATCTAACTTTGGTATAGTAAAAGGAAGAGCACCTGGGATTGTAACGTTTACCTTTGTAGACTCTGATAGTGGATGTTCTGCAGGTGGAACTACAGATCCTATCACAGTAGGGAATTGTATTAACCATGATTTCAATGTTGCATTAGTAAACCAAGATATTTCTGGGGATTTAAGTACTAATGACAATTTTAATGGTGCAGTAACTTACAGTAATTTAAAAGTGACAGTAGATAAGCCTTTATTAAGTTTGCCGGAGTTGATTATTAATATTGATGGCACTTACGCTTTCGTGACGAATAAGCCAGGGAAATATTTATATAAAGTTTCGGCGTGCCTACCACCTACAAATTCTGGTTGCCCAAGTGCATATTTAGAAATAAATGTAATTGATAATGTATATGGTCAAAGCAATCCGGTAAGTAATCTGGAATTTGCGACTACCTATGCTAATTCGGATGGAACATTACCTGGGAATACAATTACTGTAAACCCTCTTTCAAATGATGATTGTGTATATACGGCAGGTTGTAATTTAGATCCTTCTACCTTGTCTATTATCGATTCTCCTCAGAATGGAAGTGTAGTACTTTCTGGAACAGGTAGTTTTGACTATACACCGAATCCAGGGATTATTGGACATGATACGATAGTATATGAAGTATGCGAAAGTACTTCTAATTGCAGCCAATCAAGACAAATAATAACTATAAATGCACCGAATGCCTTGAACTCAATTGTTGCAGCGGATGACTTTGCTTATACACTAAAAGGTGTCTCGAGAAATGGAAATGTTGCAGACAATGACTTAGATCCAGAGAATGATGAAATGTCTGTAACTCAACAAGGTTCTATGATGAGTCCGGTTGTTTTATCAAAAGGCTCTTATTACATAAATACTGATGGATCGTACGAATTTACACCCAACGGATCTTTCAGCGGAGCACTAGAGATAATATATACTTTATGTGATAACAATGCAGATATTGCATGCACGGATGCAACACTTCATATCCAAGTTTTTGATGATCTTACACTACAACTAAAAGTTTATTTAGAAGGAGCGTTGATGCAGAATGGAGATGAAACATCAATTTATGGACACCCATTGATGAGAGATGGACTAAGAGTGAGCCTTCATACTGGCGAAAATTATATACCAGCGAGAGATCCATATACTTTTGGGAATGAATTGTACGATGATACGCCTGCCAAGTTTGTTAAAGAAGGTCCAGGACTCATGGCAGAAAATTTAGAGATCCTTGATTCAATTGGTGTATTTTCTGTTACTGGAGATAATGCAATAGTAGATTGGATACATGTCGAGTTGAGAGATAAAAATGATAATAAAGTAGCAATAGCTACGAGATCAGGATTACTCCAAAGAGATGGTGATATTGTTGATTTAGATGGAACTAGTCTATTAAGGTTCCATGGAATCAATATCGATAGTTTCTATGTTTGTGTAAGGCATAGAACTCACCTAGGTGTTATGTCAGAGAAAGTCAGTAATGGTACATTTGTTGATTTTACTATGCCTGATACTCCTACATTTAACTTCGGAATTTCATTATCTAATGGAATGGATTATACAGGATTGTCCCAAAAATCAAATGTAAAGAGTGGCTATCTAGCACTGTGGGCAGGAGATTTTAACTCAGATGGTAAATTGAAATTTTCAGAACCCGACAGTGATATCAATATTCTTTACGGAAACGTATTATTCAGTTCTCCTCAATTTTTGATAAATTATGATTTTGTTCTTGATTATTTTAGAGGAGATTATAACATGGATGGAAAAGCTAAATATACAAATCCAGACGATGATAGAAACTACCTTCAAGGGCAAATGATTTTCCACCCATTGAACACAAATTTCATATCTAATCTAGATGGTATAATACAACAAATACCATAAGAATAAATCTATTGAAATAGAAAAAGTTAATTGTTTTTACATATTGTTTGAAGCGGTTCGTATCGTTTTTTTTTGTAGATGTTTTAAAGGTTTTTCTTCTAATACTATCTGTAATATCTTGTAGCCTATATTATAATTATAAATTAAATTTTTATGACAAAAATATTCAAACGTAAATGGTATTAGTATTAGGATCATGTAAAAACACAAAGATAGATGGAATAAGGTTTGATCCGCTTTCATATTTGCATTCGATGATGACTGAAAGTTATTATAGCTCGGCTCAAGCGATTAAGGATAGCATATACTACAATATATCACTTAATATATATCCGATTGGTAAAATAGAAAAGATGGGAAATATCAACTACGTAGAACAAGCACTAGCATCAATGCAAGATAAACTTTATCGTCAATGGATATACAAACTAGAAGATCTCGAAGATTCTAAAATTGCCAGTCATGTTTATAAATTGAAAAATGATTCATTGTTTATTGGAATGTGGAAGATACCAAAGAAGTTTGATCAATATGGAGTTTCACTTCTCGATATAGGAGAAGTATATGAGGTGGAATTAAGCAAAAATATTGATGGATATACTGGAAATACATTGGCTGATAATTGCAAATCTACATTGCGTGGTGCTAGTTTTGTTACTTCATTAGTCAGCATGACCAGAAATAAAATAACCAACTAGGATCAAATATTTAATGATAATGGAGAACAATTTTGTGGAGCAATTAAAGGGCCTTATGTATTTTTGAAAATGAAATGATAATACCAATCTCACTACCAATGAATTAGGTTAAATTAGAAGGCTAGAAGGTCATTCTAAAACAAGATTAATCTAAAAAACCTAAGACACAACAGTACCAACATTTTCACCCATGATGATTCTCTGCAAGTTTCTATCATCATTAATATTAAATACTATTATTGGTAAGTTATTTTCTTGACACATCGTAAATGCTGTCATGTCCATTACGTTTAATCCGAGTTCGATTACTTTTTCGAAGGATATAGTATCGTATTTTGTTGCATCAGGGTCTTTTTCTGGGTCACTGCTATAGATTCCGTCTACTCTTGTTCCTTTTAATATGACTTCAGCATTGATTTCGTTTGCTCTAAGGGCTGCAGCGGAATCGGTAGTAAAGTAAGGACTACCTGTACCAGCTGAAAAAATGACCACTCTACCTTTTTCTAAGTGTCTGATGGCTCTTCTTCTGATATATGGTTCTGCGATTTGCCTCATTTCAATAGCCGAAATAAGCCTTGTGTAGATACCAGCCTTCTCAAGTGCACTTTGGAGTGCCATGCCGTTGATACAAGTTGCAAGCATTCCCATATAATCCCCCTGAACTCTTGCTATTCCTGAATTTAGAGAATTTAGGCCTCTGAATATATTGCCACCACCTATTACTATGGCAACTTCAATTCCTTTTTCAACCAGTCCTTTAATTTGACTAGCGTAATGGATCAACATTTCAGGAGATATTCCGAATTGTTGTTCACCCATAAGTGATTCACCACTTAATTTCAGAAGTACTCTCTTGTATTTAAAACTCATAATAGGATAGTGTTACTAAATATTTGCACGAAGATAATTAATGTTGGTTGAGGATGTAGTTTAAGTGAAAAATAATATTTTTTTCTTAAAAGTCAGTTCACAGAGCAAATTCACAAAAAAAGCGACTCCAAATAAATGAAGTCGCTTTTTCTATATTATAACATAAACTAGGATTATCCTAATTTTACATGTTTGAAGTCTGTTACAGCTAAATCATTATCAACTGATTGTAAGAATGCAGCAATTGTTTGCTTATTATTCTTTACGAACATCTGATTTACTAATGTATTCTCCTTGAAGAATTTGTTTAGTTTACCAGTTGCGATTTTCTCAAGCATAGCCTCAGGCTTTCCTTCTTGTCTAGCCATATCCATTCCGATTTCGATTTCTTTTTGGATTTTCTCTTGAGATACACCATCTTGATCAAGTGCGATCGGGTTCATAGCTGCTACTTGCATAGCTACATCTTTACCGGCAATAACGAAGCTATCAGAAGCTTTGTTAAGTGATACGATTACACCAGCTCTATTTCCCATGTGAATATAAGGAACAACCATAGGACCTTCTAGTCTTTGGTAGTCAGCTAATTCTACTTTCTCACCGATTACACCAGTTTGCTCTATGATTTTTTCCGCCAAAGTTTGTCCGCCGAAATCTTCAGCTAGTAACTCTTCTTTAGTCGCAGGGAATTTGCTCAATGCAAGGTCAGCAATCTTTTGAGTCATAGCAACGAAGTCATCATTCTTAGATACGAAATCAGTTTCGCAACTAAGTCTTACTACAACACCTTTACTATTATCATTAGATACTACTGCAAGTACACAACCTTCTTTAGCATCTCTATCTGCTCTTTTTGCAGATAATTTTTGACCTTTTTTTCTTAGGAACTCGATAGCACCGTCGAAATCTCCACCAGTTTCCTTTAGAGCTTTCTTACAATCCATCATACCTGCTCCTGTCATATCTCTAAGCTTCTTTACGTCAGAAGCTGAAATTTTAACATCACTCATAATTGATGATCTATTTTAGTTTTTAAAAATAATAATCTTTGAAAAAATCTTAAGCGTCAGCTTTCTTAGTCGCTGGTTCTGCTTTAGCATTTTTTCTCTCGTCCAATCCTTCTTTGATTTGAGATACTAGATAGTCAGTAATTATTTTTACTGATTTAGAAGCATCATCATTCGAAGGAATAGCGAAGTCTACTTGATTAGGGTCAGAGTTAGTATCAACCATCGCAAATGTCTGAAGGCCTAATTTCTTAGATTCTTTGATAGCGATATGCTCGTGGCTGATATCTACAACAAATACCGCTTGAGGCAATCTGTTGATATTAGCTATACCACCTAGTACTTTTTCTAACTTATTTCTCTCTCTTGTAAGAGTAAGTCTTTCTTTCTTAGTGATACTCGATAAGCTCTCATCGGCTAACATCTTATCGATAGAGTTCATCTTTTTTACAGACTTTCTGATCGTTGAGAAGTTAGTCATCATTCCTCCTAACCATCTATCGGTTACGTGAGGCATGTTTACTGAATCAGCAGCGGTTGCTACGATATCTTTTGCTTGCTTTTTAGTAGCAACAAAAAGTATTTTCTTACCAGCTTTAGCCATAGATTTCATAGCCTTGCCAGTTTCTATTAGTTTTGCTGTTGTCTTGTTTAGATCGATGATGTGGATTCCTTTTTTCTCCATGAAAATATTTGGAAGCATCTTTGGATTCCACTTTCTCTTCATGTGTCCATAGTGTACACCTGCGTCTAATAATTCTTTATATGTAGGTAACGTACTCATTTTTATATAAATTGATAGTTTGTAAAAAATGTTCATGGAGCTCACCCCACCAACAACGAAAGCCAATAATTTTCCATGAACTTTTAATCTCTGTCTATGGAACGTTAGGAGACTTTCAGAAAAAATAAAGATTAACGTTTTGAGAATTGGAAACTCTTTCTCGCCTTTGGCTTACCGAATTTCTTACGCTCTACGACTCTCGCATCTCTTGTAAGGAATTTCTTCGCTTTCAGTGGAGATTTGAAATCTTCATTTATTTTTACCAGTGATCTTGAGATACCTAGTCTGATTGCTTCTGCTTGACCTTTGAAACCACCACCTTTGACGTTTACTTTGACATCGTATATCTCAGCTACCTCGATAGTTGTTAATGGATCAGTTACTTTTAATTGAATATCTGGCATTGGGAAATAATCCTTAAGATCTTTACCATTGATGGTAATCTTTCCTGAGCCACTAGTAAGATAAACTCTTGCTACAGATGCTTTCCTACGTCCTATGCTATTTATCATTTCCATATGCTTAGAATTTTAGTTCTGTTGGTTGTTGAGCTTGGTGAGGATGCTCAGCACCTTCATACAAGAATAATTTTTTGATCATAGCTCTTCCTAGTTTAGTTTTAGGAAGCATTCCTCTTATTGCCATTTCCATGATTCTTAGAGGCTTCTTAGCCATGATTTCTTCTGCCGTTGCAGACTTCTGTCCACCTGGGTAACCACTATAAGTTAGGTATGTCTTGTTTTCAAGCTTAGTACCTGTAAATCTTATTTTAGTAGCATTCAAAACGATTACATGGTCACCTGTATCACAGTGTGGTGTAAAGTTTGGCTTATGCTTACCTCTTAGTACAGTAGCGATTTTAGACGCAAGTCTACCTACTGTCTGTCCTTCAGCATCTACCACAACCCACTTCTGATCTGCAGTAGCTTTGTTGGCTGATACCGTTTTATAACTGAGTGTATCCACTTTATTAGGTATTATAATTATTAATAAATTTCTTCAAAATTGTGCTTAGCGCTCTAAGCGGGTGCAAATGTAGATTATTAAATATTATTGTGCAACCTTTTTGAGAGTTATTTTTGAGTCGTGTGTTTGTAACTGATTGATAAACAGTGTAAATTTCGCATTATTTTTTATGTAGGTGTTGTTATTCTACTGAATATGACTGTTTTTTCTTTGTTTTTTTATGCTGGAAGCATGCAAGATTTTGTGAATGGCCTAATGTACAAGATATTTTAATGCAATCCGATCAATATTCAAATTTTGATGATGTCATGTGCAATTGTGTTCTTCGATGTTTTTATTCTAAGTATATATTTACCTGATGGAAGATGATTGATATCTATATAGAAACGATATTACACATCTCTAATGAAATCGAGAAGATGTAAATACTTAATTGGTAGAGATTTATTAAAAATAAATTGAAACATGATATATGAAAATTAACCCTTCAATTTATGCATCAATTCCGCCTTGCAACCTGCCGATACAGTCAACTCCTTTCCATTATCCATAATCACTGATCCTCCTTTACCTTTGATATACTTCTGGAGATATTCAAGGTTGATAACTGTAGATCTATGAATCCTCAAGAAACCATATTCCGACATAGCATTCTCATAGAATTTGAGATTGCGACAAATCATCATTTTTTGCCCATTAGTCAAATGAAATGTTGTGAAATTATCAGCCGCCTCACAATATAGGATAGTACTCATCTTGATTATCTGCATCCCTTCCATGAGTGGAAGAACAAGTTTTTGATCTTGAGATTTATTTTTTGTGAAATTGGCAAGCAGGATTTCGGCTCTATTGATTTTATCTTTTTGAGTGTAGAGCTCAAATACGTTTTCTACCGCTTTTTCTAATTCTTCGATGTTGATAGGTTTGAGTAAGTAGTGGGCAGCACTCAGAGAAAATGCTTTTACTGCGTACTGACTATATGCTGTTATGAAAATAACTTCAAAGTTGATCTCTCCCCATTGCTCCAGTAAGTCAAATGCATTACCTCGCGGCATTTCTATATCTAAGAACACCAGTTGCGGTGTATGTCTTAATATAGCTGATCTAGCTTCAATAATGTCGGCACATTCAGATAAAAGCGTAACATTTGGACAATACTTACTTATGTAATTTCTTAATATTTCTCTACTGTCTTGTTCATCATCGACAATGATTGCGGTGAGCTTATTCATTATTATTGGTTTGAAGTTGTGATGGGCAAAACGATCTTCACTATGGTCCCTACGTTTTCGTCGTTTAGATCTCTATCTGTTATCTCAACACTAAAGTTTTTACCATAAGTACTGTTGAGAACGGCTAGTCTTTTAGTTACATTATTCAGACCCGTGCTTTTATGATTCTTTTGGTTCTCGGTTTTGAGCGCTTTTGATTTTGCTCTTCCTATTCCGTTATCAGAAATTGATACTATTAAATTGTTGGATTCTTTTGTAAAAACGACAGTTAATAATCCTTTGTCTTCTCTGTATCTCAATCCATGCCACACAGCATTTTCTATGAAGGGCTGGATAAGCATAGGTGGTACTTCAATATCTAATTCTTGGCCATCTATATGGGTGTCAAAAGTATAATCGAATTTGTCTCTGAAACGGAAATGCTCTAGTTTTAAGTAGAGTTCGTTTAGTTCTATTTCTTCCCTTAGCGTAATGAAATCCTGTTTTGAATAATCGAGGACCATTCTCATCAGGTGAGAAAATTCTGATAGGTACTTATTGGCAGATTTCTCATCATTCTTAGCGATGAAATTATTGACAGAATTAAGTGCATTGAATATGAAGTGTGGATTCATCTGTGTTCTGAGAGACTTTAATTCTAGAAGTTGATTGGCTTTTTTCTTTGCTTTAATATTTTGATTTAAAAAATAAAAGAAAACAAGCGAGGCTAAAACAAGGATAGACAAAAGACCAATGACAGTCTTTTGTGTTGTAAGTTGACTTTTCATCAAGTCGTTTTCCTTTTCTTGCAGCCGTAAATCACTTTGGGATAGATCGATTGATTTTTGACCTTTTACAATTTCTACTTCTTCTCTAAGGCTGTTCTCAATTTCAGCAATGGATTTCTCCTTGGCTTTTACATACTTATCTAAATCTTCAAATGCAGCATCCGCCTTTCCTATCTTGAGATTATATTCATAGGACTTTTTATAGACTAGAGCTATAAGATTGGATTCAGCAAATTCGTCTATGTACTTCTTAGATTCACCCAATGCGCTTATTACACCTTCAATATCATTCTCTTCTTCATATACTTTTGATAATCGAAAGTTTTCCTTAGCTATATTTCCCTTAAAGTTTCTGTCTTTATATTCTATACTGTTTTGGATTTCTATTTTTTTACGGTTGGTCAAGTTTACATTTTCATAAAGTTTGTCTTGTGTTTTTGAGACTTGTTCCATATCAGAAACAGTAAGTACCGCTTCTTGTGGTATGGTATTGTACATCTCCTGTATAGAAAGAGCCGCATTCTTGAAATCATCCATTTGAGTGTAGACTTGTGCTCTTCTAGTTTCAAGTTGTACTAACGCCAAACTATCATTTGCTTTCAAAACTTGCAATCGATCTAATTCATTTAGTGCAATTTTGTTTTGATTGTCTAGAATGAGAACATCTATTTTTCCTGTTTCACATCGATATATTTGTTGTGCATCTGACGAAAACCTTATGCATTCATTAAAATGATTATCAGCTAGTTTACTGAGGTTTTCTTTAAGAGCTATAACGCCTAATCTATAATGAATAATAGCTTTTTGGTCTTCGTCGGATTTGGACGTATAAGACAATGCTTCGTCATATCGTTGTCTTGCAAGTTCATACTGATCGATATTTTCATAAATTTCTCCAAGTAAGAAATAAGCTTCATCCAATAATGAGTATGTTGCTTTATCCTTTTTATTCGCCACCAATTGCTTTATGATTTTTATGGATTGGGTCGGAGATTTATCCTTTAGTTGTTGTGCTTTTGTAAGCATCCTATAAGGCAACTGTCTTTTCGTTTCTAAAAATTCTTTACGTTTTTCCTGACCATGCATATAAGCCGAAAACAAGACTCCAATTACTACCAATATGTATTGTACTTTCTTCATTTGATCATAAAGTTAGGATAAATATTTTTAATGATTTTTGGTAGAAAGCTAGATAAATACCAATTACTGAAGCGAAATACCTTGTTCACCAAGTGAAACGACTTACTCACGTATTCTCATTGTTTTCTTTGATTTATTCAGCTCAATTTTGGAATGGTAATCAATCATTTACATTGTCTTCGATCGATTGACAATTTATAATCTATACTAAAATTTAATTAACCATGATCTACAGAAACATTTTCTTATTCTTTATGACTATCGCAGGATGTCTATCATTTAGTTATGCAGCAATCCAATTTACAAAAAAGACATCGAGACCTGTTGTACCTAAACCGATATCACTTGTTACTACAGCGCCAGTTAAAACTATTACTCCAATAATTTTATCAGAAAAAGAGCGAAAACAGAATGCTATGCAAATTGCATTATTATTAGACACGAGCGGATCGATGTCTGGTTTGATAGAGCAAGCAAAATCTCAATTGTGGAATATCCTAAACGAACTTTCTAAGACCACTAAAGGAGAAGATACTCCGACATTAGAAATCGCACTATATGAATATGGAAACCCAAGTAAATCAAATGACAAATATGCGATTCATCAATTGAGTCCATTTACAACTGATATGGATTTCATTTCTGAAAAACTATTTTCATTGCGTACCAATGGGGGAGAAGAGTATTGCGGTGCTGTAATCAAAGCTTCTCTAGATCAACTGGATTGGACTAATCAAGAAGGCCTTAAGATGATCTACATTGCAGGAAACGAACCATTTACTCAGGGGCCAATTGGTTATCGAGCAGTATGTGAAACAGCACAGAAAGAAGACATTATTGTCAACACTATTTACTGTAGTGATGGGGCCAAATATGATGCAGAGGATTGGAGGTTAGGTGCGAAGTCAGGTGGAGGAGAGTATTTTACAATCAATCATAATGAGACTACAGCATTCGTGGAAACGCCATACGATGATGAGATTAATCGATTGAATGGGGAGCTCAATAAAACGTATCACTCATTCAATGATTACGGTGAGAGTAAAGTGCAAAATTTACACCTTCAAGACAGCAATGCCAGCTCGTATAGTAAAGAAAATGCAGCCAAAAGAACGAAATTCAAAGCGAGCAAACAATACAAAACGTCGGATTGGGATTTGGTGGAGAATTATAAAAAAGACAAAAAAATATTGGATAAAGCAGTTATTAAAAATGAGAGATTGAGCAAATTGTCAAAAGCTGAACTCGAAGTCGAAATAGAACGCATGGCTAAAAAGAGAGAAGAAGTAAAACATAAAATCAATGAGCTTGATAAAAAGAGAGTTGTTTATAAAAAAGACAAAATCAAAGGCGAGAAGAAAGATAATCTAGGCAATTCTATTATTAAGACTGTGAGAAAGTTAGCCAAGAAGAAAGGGTATAAGACGGAGGAATAATTTAATAATCTGGTCGATTTTTATCATTTTGATAAATGATAACACAATTTTATAGAAAAAAAATGCAGCGTTGTTGTCACACATTACGTTTGAAATTATTATGTACACGATAGTAAATGAAACCGATGGTCTTATGATATGTGTACCATATGGTCAATAAAAATATTTACGATCTAAACAATAATTACATTACAAACGAATTAAAAATTGAAACAATGAAAAACGTACTTAATGCGCTTTGGTTTATTGATGTCAATGGCTATGATTACTAGCTGTGGTGAAGATGAAACTTGTTCCGATGGTATTCAGAATGGTGATGAGACAAGCATAGACTGTGGAGGAGCTGATTGTGATGCATGTCCTACCTGCGATGATGGAATCCAAAACGGTACTGAAAAAGGGATAGACTGCGGCGGCGAATGTGCTGTATGTGTTACTACTGTAGAAGAAGACAAAGCAAATATTCAAAAGACTTTTGACGATCTATTCAAGTGTACTCAGGATATCAAAGACTCTAGAGCAGTGACTGTTCTGTTTTAAAATTTTTTAAATATGTCTGACGGTGAGGCTTTGAATGAAGATTGGATCGAAGACATGACTGCAGAACTAGAAGGTGTTATTGATTTTGAACATGTAGAGGATAATAGTAGATTTGATCTAGTGTATCATGCAGGTACTCATATCTTCAATAGTTTCTCTCAGACTTGGTCTAAAACCAATAATGTAAGCGATAGGATGATTTTCCAATTCCCTGCTGAGCCAAACGCTACTAGTAATAATGCAGAATTGATCATTGATATGTATGCTGATAAGCAAGTAACAATAGATGGTGAGACCTTGTTTTTACCTACGGCTGTTCATGCAGCTATGGATGTTGATAATGAGAAGGTATTTGAAATTACTGTATCAAAAGTCACCTATGCAGACAATGCTGGTTATCAGATGCCAGTTGAAATATCTGCGCAGTTATTTATGGATCCTATGGAGATGGATCTTGATGTAACTCGAGTATCTACGATGGAATATGAAATGGGAATGATCTTCACTGACGGAGCACTTTGTGATATTAGAGTGAACGCACAAATGGAACTAAAGGACGATGACTTTGAGAATTTTACTGAAAATGGTTTTGAAAAGGTGGCAGTTCAGGTAAATGTAGGACAATTGTCAATCAGAACTCTAGGAGATGTAGCAGGATTATTTTCTCTTGATGATCCTTCTGATACTCAGATAAATTCGGGTCTTGATTTAGATGTGTTTTTTGAAGATCTTAAGATCGCTGATCTTGAGATAAATGATGACATGGAGACTGTATTAATCTTTTACAAGGATTCATATTTTGAAGATTCCGCAGTGCTTTATGATGGATTCTGGGATGATGTATCATCTTTATGGTCAGAATTTTTCGGAGAATGATCATTAAAAATATAATAGTTACAATGGTGCTGCTCATATCGAGTAGCACCTTTGTTTTTCACAAGTAGATTATACAAAGCACCATTTGAGTATCAATGCTTCAAAGTTTGTGCTCATATTCAACGAACAGGTAAATAATCTGGATATCACTTACAGGGTACTGGCTGTAGATTCTTCTCACAGTCTCAGAATGGCGACAAGCATTGATCTCAGTACAGCGGAAGATGCAGTTACAGATTATTCTATTAGAATAGGGATTGATAGAGTATTTAAAATCAGTGGTGATTGGAAGTTATATACAGGAATAGACGCTAATTACACAAGAACAAATGCCAAAATTCTTAACGAATAACGACAAAAATTGCAGCTATTCCATTTATAGGTTTTTTATATAATTTTGGACCACACTTTTCTATCTCTACAGAACTGTCTTTGGCTATATTTAGAAATAAGACTGAAGATAAAGATAGCTTTAATCCAAATGCAAATACATCTGATTTTTCTTTTGATTTTATCAATATCGGTCAGATTAAAGTTGGGTTTCATTTTTAGTGGAAATACGGAGGCTTATTAGTTTAAAACTCCTCTTTTACCACAAATTCCATCCTCTCCTTATTAATAGGATGTAAAAACTCTATCCTCTCTGCATGAAGATGTAATCTTTTACCTTTTGCGCCATATAAGTCATCACCTACAATAGGATGACCTAGTCCATCTTGATGTGCAGCATGAACCCGCAGCTGATGCGTACGACCAGTAATAGGGTAGAAGTACACCTTCGTTGTATTGTTCTTTTTATCGATCACTTCGTAGTGAGTAGTCGCTGGTTTTCCTTGATCATAATCTACCACTTGTTTTGGTCTATCATCGAGATCGAGCCGCAAAGGTAATTCTATTGTCCCTGAATCCTTAGTCAGGTATCCTTCGAGTTGTGCTACATATCGTTTCTTTATAGTTCTACCCAGGAATTGCTTCTGGAGTCCTCTATTCGCTGCTCTTGTTTTAGAAAATATCATCACTCCCGAAGTAGACATATCCAATCTGTGCACGATAAATGGTCCAGGTTGATCTTTGTACATTTTCTCAATCCTGTCAGAAACAGAATCTTTGATGACTACACCTGGCACAGAAAGTAAGTCTGGAGGTTTATTGATAGCTAAGATATAATCGTCTTCGTAAATAATTTCAATCTTTTTATTGAGCCCTAGATTAACAATTAGTGGATTATCTTCTACATCCAGACCTTTCAACATATGACCAAGTATCGGCTCGCACTTACCTCTACATGCTGGATAAAATTGACCATGTTTTCTTATGGCAGATTTTGGAGATTTTCCCCACCAAAATTCAGCCATGCAAACTGGTTTTAAATTATGAAGAAAGGCATATTGTAATAATTTTGGTGCGGCACATTCTCCGGCACCGGCTGTTGGTGGTGTTTTAAAGAAAATATCATTCAGTGTCTTGATTTCAGAATCAGCATTGAGGAATTTGTAATTGTCAAATAACTTCTGCTGTAAGCTTGCGGAATGAGCAGCCCTTCTATCTTTTGCGTCTTTTATCTTATCTGTATATTTCGATAGGTTTTGATCGTTGAGTTCATTTCTCTCGTTCCAATATTTTACTGTGTTTTTGAGATGGATGCGGCTTTGTTGACTTTCTGAGGCAAGTCGATCTATAACCTCATCATACGATTCTTGATTCATTGAGGTTTTTGCCTCTTGTCTTTGTATTTTACGAGCCGCTTTATCTTTTTTTATGTGTTCTTTGAGCGTCTTGATTTTAGTCTGTCCTTCTTGGTAGTCTATCTTTCGTTTTTCGACTGTCTCTTCATATCCATCAATAGATTCTAGCGCTTTTACTTCAGCTTGGATCACATTAAGATCTTTCATTCCTTCAAGAAAGAAATTCCCATCTTCAAGCATGTCAAAAACGGGTGGTACAAATCCTGCATGATGATTCGCTTCGGCGAGCTTCCCAGAAAAGGCTGAAACGTAACCTAATTCTCCATTTAGTCTTTGAACGACCAAAACCCCAAACATCTTACCAATACTGTAACTATTCTTATCTTTTGGATCGCCAAAATCGTGCTCCCAATCAGTTTGAGATTCTATATGCTTCTGTAATTCTTCTGCTGCCAATAAACTTAATGGATGAGGATCATAATAGAAAGGAAAAGTAAACTTGTCTGGCATAGAAAGACCAGTAATGTCTGCTTTGAAAGATGTGAATTTATCTGTTTTTATTGACATTGATAACCTAAATATTTCAGGCTGCAAATGTAATAAAGAATGTGATGTAATATTGTTATTTCTACATCTACGAATTTCAATCCCCTAAAACATTACCCAAACCCTCTGCAGGATTTTGATGATATATCTTTATTAGTTTACTATAAAGTTCAGGATGATTCTCTCTTAAAATCTTTGGTTTCGTAAAGAAATGCTCACTTGCAACACTGAAAAACTCAGCTTCATTCGTAGCTCCATAAGGTCTTATCACAGATTCACCAGCCAATATATTCTCTATCTCTCCATTGACTACTTCAAGCCATGGTTGCACGTCTTTACTTTGCAATACAAACTTGGGGACACCATCCGTATCTCCATCGGCTTTATCTAATAAATGAACAAATTCATGAATGCCAGTATTGTGGGCACTGTGTTCGCGATTGTAACCATTGACTAATGCTATTTGAGAAATGATCATATGCCTATTCATGACTCCATCACCTACCATTCCTAGTATGTTTCTGTCTTTACCTTTTGTTTCGTAATCGTGATTGAAAGTACCTTTGTAGATAAGTACTTCTGATATATTATCAAAGCTACTTCCTGGATAACCAAATAATGGGATCACGGCACTACATGCAACCAGCAACCGATCTTTATCATAAATAATAGTATCTACACCTGTGATTCTTACCTTCGCAAAAAATTTAGACACATCAACTTCGAATCTGATTCTTTCTGAAGGGATGAGGTTTTCATAAAATTCCACTTCATTAAGAAGAATATCTCTCCATCGTTCATCGAAATTGGAATTATCAAAAGATTCCTTCCTAAAAATAAAATATAATCCGAGAGCACCTAGGACTATGAAAGTGAATATCAGGAAAATTGAAGTTGTGCTCATTGATTATTTAGTTATATCTACTGACTTATAAGCATTTATGACTTTTGTTTCTCCTTCTTTCCCAGCTAAACTGTTGCCATGTTCCATGCCTATTATTCCATTGAATCCTTTGTTATAAATGTGTTGGAATACATTAACGTAATTTATCTCTCCTGTAGTAGGTTCCTTCCTGCCTGGATTATCTCCAACTTGAAAATATGCGATCTCATCCCAAGCAAGATCAATATTAGGTATAATGTTTCCTTCTTGAATTTGTTGATGATATATGTCAAAAAGAATTTTACACGAAGGACTATTAACTGCTTTGCATATTTGATATGCTTGTGCTATTTTAGATAAAAACTGACCAGCATGATCTCTAAAGTTTAATGGTTCAAGTACCATAGTAATTCCATGAGGCTCTAGCAATGCGGATGCTTGTTTGAGTGATTCTATAACATTTGCAGTCTGATATCCTTCATCTTTACTCAGGTCTACATGTCCAGGAACAACTGTCATCCATTTTGCATTGACTCTTTTTGCAACTTCGATTGATCCCTTTATATCAGACAGGAATTCTGCTCTGTAATTTTGATCACCACTAGTTAAATTAGGCGCTCTCCAATATATTTTATGGGCAACCAAGACTCCCATTTCGATTCCATGCTTGGACATGGTTTTTGACATATTGTTTTGTAGCTCGATAGACCTGTTCCTCATTTCATTGTCTTCAAATGCTGTGAATCCTTGATCTGCCATGAATTCTAATTGGGCAAGAGGGTCTTCTCCAGCATGCTGTTTAAACATGCCGATGTGAGGAGCATACTTTAGACCAAATTTGTGTGCTTGCTGATTTTCGTTGTCTTGGAATGAAAGGAATGGAAGTCCTGTTGCGGCTGCTGTAGTTGTAGAAGTTATAAGGAAGTTTCGTCTGTTCATTTTTATGATATTATTGGTAATAGACAGTAAATTAACTCTTTTGGACACAAGATATTAGTTTGGGTGCTTTCTATTTTTATCTTTACTACATATCATCAATATACTTATATACTAACAGCTCATGTTTAGATATTATCCTTTAGTAATCCTTCTTTATGCATATTGTATTTATCATGCTTATACTAATAAAGCAGATCAAAAGTGGTTTTGGATAATATTGATTTTTCCATTTTTCGGGAGTGCTTTTTACCTATATGATACTTTTTATCGGAGAGATGAAATCAATGATATTAGAGAAGAAGTGAAGAATACTTTGGTTTCTGATTATAAGACTAATAAACTAGAAAAGCATCTTAAATATACAGATACTGTTTCGAATAGGGTCATTCTCGGGGATGAGTACACTAGAAAAGGTGATTACATACAAGCTTTGTCTCTTTACAACTCATGTAACGAAGGCTTGTATAAAGATGATGTTCATCTACTTCTTAAAATAGTAAAGAGTAATTACCTTCTTGAAGATTACAAAGGTGTCATAGAATCTGGGGATAAATTAAAGCAAAAGAAGGAATTTGCAAATTCTAATGAAAAGGCAGCTTACGCTTGGGCATTGTATTATGAAAATAGGAGTGAAGAAGCTTTGAAAAATTTCGAAGATCTGAATAGATCGTACTCAAATTATGAATGCCGTTTAGAATATGTGAAATTCTTAAGTCTCACTGATAAAAGCAATGAAGCAAAATCTCTTATTGAAAAAATGTTAGAAGAGATTGAATCTATGGATAGTTACGAAAAGAAGTTGAAGAAGGCTGTTTACAAGGAGATTAAAAGTACATATAGTCGAATCTGATTTATTACGAGATATAAATCATGGAGCAATCACTTCCATTGGGTCAACAACTGCCTCATTTTTGATCACCTCATAGTGTAAATGAGGCGCAAAACTAATTCCAGAATTCCCCACAAGACCTATTATATCCCCTTTTTCTACTGATTGAGCATTGTCAACTTCTAATTTAGATAAGTGAGCATAGCGAGTGCTATATTGTTCATTATGTTTTATAAGAATATAATTTCCAAAGGAATGACTATAGCCAGCATCGGCAACCTTACCATTGCCTGTAGATATTACTGGAGTGCCAGTGCTAGCTTTTATGTCAATGCCTTTGTGAAATTTCCTGGTTTTAGAAATTGGACTCATCCTAAGGCCGAACCCAGAATATATTTGATCGATATCGCTATTAATAGGCCAGCCGTTCGGTATTTCTATAGAAGCTGTTATTGTAGCTGGGGTAATCACATCTGAACTCTTTTTACATTGAGAAACCAACAGTAGCACCAATGCAATAATTACAGTGCTAATTAACCATTTTCTTTTACGTGTCTCTTTTTGTTCTAGTGAATTTAGGTTGGTGCTTGCAATTATTTGAAATGTTTTCCTAATTGATTTTTGTTCGGAATCTCCTTGAGATATGGAATTTTCTATTTTAGTAAGATAGTGATCTGTCAACTCTTCTATATTTGCATCAGATGATACACCAGATAGTTTTAGTAATTCGACAATACGAGCAATAACCCTAGAAGAATGGATCATAAAGTAGGTTTTAGTAGTATGCGCAGATGACCTGTGAATTGTGTGAGTAAGTCTATTTGCGATTTGATTTCTACTATAGAACTGTCATTGATGCAATAGTATTTTCTTGTGCGACCATTTACTTTCTCTTTTGATGAATTTATTAATCCCTCTTTTTCTAATCTATGAAGTGTAGGATATATTGCACCTTCCGTTAATAGAATTCCATCATCCGTTTTTTCTTTAGTTTTTTGACATATCTCATAGCCATACATTCTGCCATTTTCTTGAAGCAATGCGAGTACTATGGTATTAAGTGTGCCACTTAAGAATTTATTGGTGGAATCCATGATCTATCTTATTTGGATTATTTGACCAATTTTGAGAATTGATCTACGAGATATAGCATTCATACTGCATATCTCCGAGATTCGCAAACTATATGATCTAGCTAATTGAGATAAGGTGTCTCCTCTTTTTATTTTATGATATTTTGGTTCATTCTTTTGCCAATCCAAAGCCACTGTTTCATTTGCAAGTGGCTTTATTTTACTTTTTCGATATGAGCTATGCATTCTAGGACTTTTCCATCCATTTGTCACCCACAGTTCACTTCCATTTATTGAATTGCTTCCATCAAAGTTGAAGACATATTCTGGATGAATACAGACTCCTTTATATCTTACTTCTAAGTGTAGATGACTACCTCGACTATTACCTGTGTTTCCTCCAAATCCTATAATTTGTCCTTCTTTGATAACATCGTTGATCTTTACAGAATAAGCTGATAGATGTGCGTATACAGTCTCTACATCATTAGCATGTCGTACCACTACTGTCTTTCCATGGCCTCTACTATATCCTACAAATCTGACTTTTCCTAGTAAGACTGATCGTACAAAATCTCCTGTGACTAGATCTATATCAAAACCTCTATGTGGCCCCTTTCTGCGCCTGCCAAATCGAGATGTAACGACAATCTTACCATCTATAGGGTGTGTAAATGTTTCTTGATCAAATTCTATTTTAAATGGAGTAGAGAGAACTACATCCTTATATGGATTGATTTTATCACACTGCCAATAATCGTAGTGATTGTGACCATTATGATCAGAACCATCTTCTGGAATATCTGCTTCACAAAGTAGAGTGTATTCAGCTTGGTTAATGATCTCCCCTGTTGATTCATTTCTATAGGCTACAGAATTATCAATTCTGATTTTTTCAAAAAAGACGTCCGTAGAGTCAGACTCCATAATCAATGTGTCAATTTCTTGAGCATCAATATGGCTTACTAATAAAAGTAACATGAAGGTAAATAGTGCCTTCTTGATAAAAATAATATAATGCATCTAAATATAATATAAGCTTAAATAATGTCAGTCGACTAAAACCGGATGCAAAAATACATAAAGAAGTTAGGTATTGGTTGTTTCTGAATTTGTTAACAAAATATTTGCAAATGATTGGGAGTAGATTTACAATTTTTTTATAAAAAAATGCCCAAACCTTTTCAGGTCTGAGCAATTAAGTTTTTTATATTTTATATAAAATCTTTTAATCACATTTGGTCGTAAAATGATAAATATGCTGACTGAAATGCCTCCATCTCATCTTCCCTTTGAATGCTTCTTCTATATTTTTACATTCTGCAAATATATTTTTCCATTCCTTTTTATATTTCTTACTTTTCAATTTGTAAGCTACCTCATCACCTTTTTTTACATAGAATGATTTCCTAACTCCTCCAACACTTAAAACACCGAAACTTGCACCAGTTTTAACAGCCCATGGATCATGGTATATCCTGATTTTAGTGCCATACCCTGGATTAACAAGCTGCATTAGTAACGTTTTCGTTTTCTTCTTAATCTTCACATCTACTGTTTCAAAATAGACATAACCTTCTTTGATGTGTTCTTTATTTAGTGTTCTATCTTTTACCAATTCATTTATGATGAACATATTGTCAGAACCTCTATCAAATTTGTCCCATCCACTAGGCATCAAGTACATGAAATCTACATCTTCTGGGTTGTATTTTATTTTTTTGCCATCGACGATGATCTCAATTTTTTTTATAAGGCCTTTTTTGCGATCTAAGTCTTTTATAAATCCAGTAACTTCGGATCCATCTTTAAGAGTTAGATATGATACTTTTTTTGAAGAAAACCTGTTTGCTCCATCTAAGAAATCTTGAGCCATGATAGAATAGCTACAAAAAGCTAAGAGGAATAAAATAATTATATTTTTCATCAATTTAAATTTTATTAGTAACAATTGATCAACGTTACTATTGTTATGGAAGCTAATGTAGTATAATTTCTCTAACGCTTGATTTCTATATTATTGTATCGACCGTTTATTTCATATTAAAGTTGCTCTTTAGATGCATTCTATCATGATATTTAAACCCTAAATATTTTAGAAAAAACTATATTTGCGGCATGACTGAGAAGATTTTAATTTTAGATTTTGGATCTCAATATACTCAATTGATTGCTAGACGATTAAGAGAGTTGCATGTGTTTTGTGAGATTGTTCCATTTAATAAATTTCCTAAAGATGATCCTTCAATCAAAGGTGTCGTTTTATCTGGAAGTCCATTTTCTGTTTTGGAAGAAAAAGCTTTGCAGATAGATCTAACTGAAATAATAGATCATTATCCAGTTTTGGCGGTGTGTTATGGTGCTCAGTATATCGCTCACAAAATGGGAGGTAAAGTAGCCAGATCAGAACATAGAGAATACGGGAAGGCAATGCTTCAAGCAGAAGCTGCGACTGACAAATTACTTGGAGGACTAGAATCTGTATCTCAAGTATGGATGTCACATGGGGATACGATATTAGAATTACCAGAGACATTCGAAATCATAGCACACACTGAGGATATCCCAGTTGCCGCTTATAAGTCAAAGGATGGTGCATTTACTCATCCAATCTATTGTTTGCAATTCCATCCTGAAGTATATCATAGTCTTTGTGGTAAAGATATATTGAGCAATTTTATCCATAAAGTAGTAAAGTGTAAAGCCGATTGGACACCTGCCCACTTCGTTGAAGATACTGTTGCATCTCTCAAAGCTAAACTTGGCAATGATAAAGTACTGATGGGACTGTCGGGAGGAGTGGACAGTACTATAGCCGCTACACTCATTCACAAAGCGATCGGAGACAATCTATATTGCATATTCTTGGATAATGGATTGTTGAGAAAAGATGAATTCGAACAAGTCTTGGATTCATACGAACACATGGGACTGAATATCAAAGGCGTGAGAGCTGGTAAACAGTTTTTGTCTGAGCTTGAAGGTGTAAGTGATCCAGAAGCGAAAAGGAAAATTATTGGTAGAGTATTTATTGAAGTATTCGAAGCGGAAGCCAAAAAGATAGAGGGCGTTAAATGGCTTGGGCAAGGCACTATATATCCTGATGTTATAGAGTCAGTATCCGTACATGGACCTTCTGTAACTATAAAGTCACATCATAATGTAGGTGGCTTACCTGATAAGTTAGATCTGAAAATCATTGAACCACTTAGAATGTTGTTTAAAGATGAGGTCAGAAGAGTTGGTACTCAAATGGGTGTTAATGATGAATTAGTAGGGAGGCACCCATTTCCAGGTCCAGGGCTTGCAATAAGAGTATTGGGTGCTATTTCAGAAGATAAGGTGAAACTTTGCCAAGAAGCGGATGCTATATTCATCAATAATCTAAGAAAACATGGGTTGTATGACAAAGTATGGCAAGCTGGAGCAATCCTCCTGCCAGTGCAGTCCGTAGGTGTAATGGGAGACGAACGAACATACGAATTCACTATCGCACTTCGTTGTGTAAACTCAGTCGATGGGATGACTGCAGAATGGAGCAATTTACCATATGATTTTTTAGCGACCGTCTCTAGTGAAATCATAAATCAAGTAAAAGGAATAAATAGAGTAGTCTATGATATCAGTACTAAACCGCCTGCCACTATTGAGTGGGAATAAATTGGCAATTAAGAATTTTCTAAATCTGTTTTTTATATTGATTTTTGGCTTATTGCTTTCATCATGTGGAGGTACAGAAAAGGCTGTGAACCGATCTTCAAAGCGAAGTACATCAAAGTCTACTGGTCACAAAGTATCAAAAGTTGAGAAACGGAAAAAGGTGAAAGAAATCGAATGGACTGAAGCTAAAGATGATAGCAAACCACCTATAGAGGTTCCAAAAAGGTTCAAACTTGGTGATGCTGAAATTATCAAAGAGGAAGTATATGATGTTACCTACTTCATACCTTTTGATGCCGGTGATTATTCAAATTCTCAATCAGCTTCTGATAGATTCGTACAGTATTATTCAGGCTTATTGGTCGCTACTGAGATTTTACAAAAAGAAGGTATCAATCTAAATATCAATGTAGTCGATGAAAAGAAAAGGAATTTTGATGATGTCTTGCCTTCGTCCATAAGTTCTGAAACAGATGTAATCGTGGGGCCTTATAAAAGGCCTAATCTAAGAAAAGCTGCAGAAACGGCAGCTCAATATCAAATACCTATAGTCTCTCCTTGGCAAGCGAGTAATAAAATTGCTAAGGATAATCCTTACTATATTCAATTAAGACCTAATCTCGATGAGCATTACTATTCTATATTCGAGGATATAAAGTCTAATTATGACGATTTAAAAAATGTATACATCCTCGGTCGATTAAGTAGCCCAAAAGATAAAGACGTCAAGCGAACAAACAAGCTACAAAAAATGGCCAAAGATGTTTGGGGCGAAAATGATGAAAATCACTTACAAGAGTTTATGCTAATCCAAGATAGTATAGACATGGGGGAGACTGCGTTTGATAATATTTTTACAGAAGATGAAACTAACGTAATGATTATTCCAAATTGGTCATTTGAGGATGAAGCATTTATATATGGAGCACTAAGAAGACTAAGTGTAGAAAAGGGCATGTCTAAAGTTGTCGTGTACGGAATGCCTATAATGATGGAATCTGAAAAGGTCAATTTTGATTACTACAATTCTTTGAATATGAAAGTAGCTAGATCCAAGTTTGTAGATGAAGAAGATGATGATGTTATTCGATTCAAAAGAGATTTTGTAAATAAATATGGAGCGCTTCCAACGGATGATGCTTACGAGGGATATGATAACCTCATGTTTATCGGACGTAATATATATAAGTATGGTAAGAATTTCCAGTTCTTTTTAAACAAGGATCAAGGATATTATCTTCAAGCCAAATATAATGTAGAACCAATGAGAGCTGATTCGCCTGATGATAGAATGGAAAAGATCAATTACTTCGAAAACAAAAATGTAGATATCATCGAGTTTAAGAATAATAGATTTGCCAGAAATACAAAATAAATGGCAGTAGACTTAAGTTTGATCACAGAAGCTAGAGCCGAAAAACTAAGGACATTAGCGGCCAATAGACAGCAAGGATTGACAGTAATTCTTGAGAATATTTATGATCCTCATAATCTTGGAGCGGTACTCAGAACATGTGATTCTGTAGGGATTGCAGAAGTATATGCGCTGTATACAATCGAGAGTCCAGATGAGTTGAAAAAAATCTCAGGACACAAAAGTTCTTCAGGCTCAAAAAAGTGGGTTGACGTTCATATCTTTGATAATCCAGAAGAATGTTTTACAGCTGTAAGAAAGAAATACAATAAAATATTTGGCACCCATTTAGGAGCGGATTCAGTTGGATTGTACGACCTGGAATTAGATAAATCTGTTGCGCTCCTCTTCGGAAATGAGCACAGAGGAATGAGTGAAGAAGCACTCGCTTTGGTTGATGGTAACTTCATCATCCCTCAATCAGGACTTACAAAGAGTCTCAATATCTCAGTGGCTTGCGCAGTATCTCTCTATGAAGCTAAGAGGCAAAGGATCAATGCAGGAATGTATGGCAAGACTTACGATGCTTCTAATGCTGTCTCTTATACACATCTGACGCTGCCGACGAAGAGGATAGTGTAGA
>CAJXUU010000029.1 GCA_913061325.1 uncultured Saprospirales bacterium
CTGTCTCGTGGGCTCGGAGATGTGTATAAGAGACAGGTACTCCATAATCAGCAGCTTTAAAAAATGGTGCTTCAGGATCTTTATTTATTACAACGATCACTTTAGAACTGTTGACTCCAGCCAAATGCTGGATGGCCCCACTAATACCTGCTGCAATATATAAATTTGGTTTTATTGCTACTCCTGTCTGACCTACATGCTCATGATGGGGTCTCCAACCTATATCAGCTACAGGTCGACTACAAGCAGTTGTTGCTCCTAATTCAGCTGCCAATTCTTCAATAATTCCCCAGTTTTCAGGTCCTTTCATTCCTCTTCCTGCAGAAACTACTAGTTCAGCTTCTGGAAGAGGTACAGTACCTTCTTCTCTTTTTACTTCGATGACTTTTACCGAAGATGATGGGATAGTAACATCCAAACTTTCAACCGATACATCTGACCCGATCTCTTCCGGCTTGAATGAATTACCTGATAAAGATAATACTCTTTTATCCGATTTCACAAGAAAACTTGCAATTGCTTTTCCTGAAAAAACAGTTTTGTCAACTGTAAAACCATTTTCTAATTTAGGAAGTCCTATTACTCCAGAAACACTTCCCGCTTTCATTTTTGCAGAAAGTCTACCTAAAAGAGACTTACCTGTCGAAGAATGAGCCACTATAACTGTATCTGCCGCTACCTGATCCGCAACTTGAGCGATGACATTTGTATGAACAGAATTATCGAAATCATTTAATGTCTCATTACTAATTTGGATTACTTTGTTCGCTCCGTATTTTCCTAAGCTTCCTGCATCCTCTACACTTCCTAACACCAAGGCTATACATTCAGTTCCCAAAATTTGTGCTACTTTATTTCCGTAGTAAACACATTCTAAAGAAGCTTTTTTTATTTTATTGGCTTGCGTTTCCGCATATACTAATACTGCCATTTTATTATTTTTTTAATTGTTCATTAATCTACTGCAGCGATATTATATCACTTTAGCTTCTTCGTGAAGTAATCTAACCAATTCTTTCATATTATCAGGGTCGATCATTTTAACCCCTGCCTTCCCTTCTGGTAGTGTATATACTACTACTTCTACTGGATTATCGACATCTGCAGCTGGTACTACTTTAAGTGGCTTTCTTTTTGACATCATGATACCTTTCATGTTAGCTATTCTCTGTTCAGCTAAACCTTTTGCCGCAGAGAGGACAAATGATCCAGATACTTCTGATACTTCTACTCCACCTTCGATTTCTCTAGAAACTGTAAATGTAGTACCTGATACTTCAAGATTAGAAACATGAGAAATAAAAGGTAGGCTAAGCATCTCAGCTAACATTCCACCTACTTCACTTCCATTATAATCAATAGACTCTTTTCCTAATAAGATTATATCATAAGACTCAGCAGTAGCATGTGCCGCTATCTGAGCTGCTGTTTGATAAGCGCTTAATGCTTCAGTATCAATACGTACTGCATCATCCGCTCCTAAGGCTAGACCTTTTCTGATAATTATATCATTAGAAGAATCTCCAACATTGAGTACAGTTACTGTCCCACCATTAGCTTCTTTTAACTCTAAAGCTCTTACTAACGCATACCACTCATCGTATGGATTCATGATGTATTGTACACCATCCCTATTAAACTGTGTATTGCCTTCAGTAAAAGCTATTTTTGCTGTTGTCTCAGGAGTTTTACTGATGCAGACTAATATTTTCATTTACTATGATTTATATTATTAATAAACGTAACGTTGTTTTAATTTTTGAAAATTACTTTTGTATCGTATTTAAAAGGAAGCGCAAAATTACGCTTTACATTTACTGATACAAAGATAATTGGATAAAATCAAAAATTAAACTCAGAGTTAAATTTTTCAATAAAATGACAATTTGAACTTAATTTTGTTCATGTCGCATTATAATTAATATGCAAAAAAATAGAATAGACATCCTACTTAAGTTCTTAGAAGAAGA
Source organism: uncultured Saprospirales bacterium (assembly GCA_913061325.1). Lineage (GTDB taxonomy): Bacteria > Bacteroidota > Bacteroidia > Chitinophagales > Saprospiraceae > CAJXUU01. The sequence continues at coordinate 1,971 of CAJXUU010000029.1, forward strand.
TCCTACGGATAGTTTCATCAAGTTTGCCATAGCTAAAGAATATGAAAAAATGGGTGTTCTCAAAAGAGCTCTTGATACATACTTAGAGTTGCGAAAGATGGACCCCAAATATGTTGGTCTATATTATCATTTAGCGGCACTGCAAGTAGAATTGAGCCAACCAGACGAAGCCCTAAAAACATATGATGAAGGAATCGAAATAGCTAAAAAAGCTGCTGACTTTCATGCATTATCAGAATTACATACAGCGAAACAAAATCTAGATATCGATTGATACTGATCTAAAATATAAATTATGAAAAAGATACAATTATTAGTACTTCTACTTGGACTTGGATTAGCATCTTGTGGAGGTAATAATAAACCAACTGCAACTTTATCGAATAATGAACCCAATAAAAAGGTGATTCCAGCTGACCTAGGTGATTTATATCAGTATTATCATGCAAATCCTGCCACCTTAGATCTGAAAGATGAAAATACTCTTATAGAATACGCTGCAGACAAAAACATCTCAGCCATAAGGACAAAAAGTGGGGTGTATATTCAAACTCATACAGAAGGCAATGGAGAACAAGTGAAATGGGGAGATAAGATCAGTGTTGACTACAAAGGATATACTTTAGATGGTAAAGAATTCGATTCATCATACGGCAGAGGAGTACCTCTTACGTTCAGAGTTGGGAATATGAATGCAGGATGGAATGAAGCACTCCCGTATCTTAAGAGAGGAACAAAGGCTACATTTTTGATCCCGTCACATATGGGATATGGTAAAAAAGGATTTCCTGGTTATATAGATCCTGATACAAACATAGCATTTGATGTTCATGTTCTGAAAGAAATAGCAAGTGAGTAATTGAGGGAATATTCTTCTGTAAACGTTTACTCAATGCTACTATTGATGCAACCCACATCAATTTGCTGTGTCATTACCATGTATTAAAACTTAAAAACAAATGAAACATATAACAACTACAGCCACTCTATTAATTGCATTATTTATTTCGGTATCAATTAGTGCGCAAACTAGGCAGATCGGAAACTTCACAGGAATAAAAGTGAGTTCAGGTGTATCTGTAAAACTAGTAAAAGCTGATTCTCCAAAGATCGAATACAAAATGATCAAAGGTGATGAATCTGCATTGATAACAGAGATAAAAGGGAATAACTTAATCGTTAAGCTTAAATCTAAATTCGGAGGATGGAATAATGCTCAAGCAAAAGTAATCGTTTATTATACAGAACTAAGTGATATAAGTGTATCCTCTGGTTCTAGCTTAAAATGTGAAGATCCAATTAGAACTCAAGATATGGATATCGATGTGTCAAGTGGTTCTTCAGCAGACATTGAAGTGATTGCTCAATCTATTGATGTGGATGCTTCTTCTGGCGCAAGTCTAAAGCTTGAAGGCAGTGCAAAAAAGGCTGAATATGATGCTGATTCTGGTTCAACTATTAGAGCAAAAATGATGATCTGTGATTATGTAAATGCTGATGTTTCTTCTGGCGCGACAATTACTGCTCATGTGAACAAGAAACTCAATGCTGATGCTAGTTCTGGTGGTACAATAAGATACACAGGCGATGCGGATGATGCTCGCATTGACAAAGGATGGTCGGGACAAATTTCTAGAATGTAGAAAATTTGACAAGAATAATAAAAATGCCTTTACAAGTTATGCTTCTTAATATTACTGAAGTATTTCATATAATGGAATGAATCAATAATAAAGTTACATTCCAAAGGCATTTTTAATTAAACCAAACCAATCGTTAATTCTAACATAAATTATCCTTTATTCAAGTGCATTGTGATTAATCAGTCCGTTATCATCTTTGATTGTTACTTTTGCCGCTGATGAAGAAATTGTTCAACATTCTGTTTATGCTTATGATATTCAACATAGTTGATATATCTGCACAATTTGGGGATAGCCGAGATTTTGCCAGGAACGCAGAACAGAAGAGTGATTCTATTACAAAAAGTAATCTCCCTGACACGATAATATTACGGTATTTCAAATTATCTGACATTACAACTTTCTATGATTTTCAAGATAGTACGCTAGATAATTTCTTCCACCAATATGACCCAGCTAAAAGAAGATGGATTGATTACCAAAATTTAGGCAATGCTGGATCTGCGGCAAGATCACAAGTCTACGAATCAAAGCCTTATATAGGATTTGACGAAGGTCTCAATCAATATGATCTATATAATTACAAATTAGATGACTTTCGATTCTTTGAAAATAACACCCCACTAACCAATGTATTCTTCACTCCCGTAGGAGGGCAACAAAACTTTGTCATTAGATCTGATTTTGCTCGAAGTTTTAATGATGGCACTAGTATCAGTCTCAATTATCGTCGAATCCGACAACAAGGTTTCTACTCTAATCAATTGACAAAAACAACCAACTTTGGAGTATCCCTTAGATACCAAAGTGAGGATAAAAAATATACTGGGTTTCTATCCATACTATCAAATGTGAATGAAGAAGGTCAGAACGGAGGTATTGATGAAACATTGAGTCCTTCCGATCTTGGAGACAGAGCAAATGTGCCTATTGTTTCTGCTGACGCACAAACAAGACATCAGCAAAAACAATATTCGCTTATTAATTATTACCAACTCAATAAGCCTGAGAAAAACCAAGTACAATATTTATTAAGATATGATTTAAAATTTGATAGGAGGTATTACAAATTCAACGATGCAACTACAAGTGCCCCATCAGATTCTCTCGAATACGGTGATTTTAATATTGAAGATAGAGGGATAAGGTTTTATAACAAGATAAATAAAATATCAAATGCTTTTTATGCCTATGCAAGCAATGGTGAAAAGTTAAATATAAGAGCGGGATTAGTATATGATAGATATGATATTGATCAGTTAGGCTTTGATTCGGGATTTGATAATCTATATGTTGATTTTAAAGGAGATGTACCGATAACTAAATCGATCTCTATCCAATCTACAGGACAATTAGGATTGGGGGATGGTGCAGGAGATTTTCATCTTAGAGGAAGTCTAAATCTTGATCTCGGCAACTGGATAGATGTTAATGGTGGTGCTGCATTTTATAGGTACACACCAGATCTCATCAGCAGAAGCCTAGTCCTAAATGGCCTTAAAGTTGATGGATGGGAGAAAGATCTAACTAAACCAGTAGGATCAGATTTATTTGGAGAATTTACAATTCCAAAATTAAAGATTAAAGGAAACATCAAACAATCTCTTGTTACCAATGCCATATATTACGACTCTAAGTCAACAGTGAGACAGACAGAAGAAATATTTTCTTCGACGTCTATTTCTATTGCTAACGAGTTCACTTTTTGGAAATTGGGAATGGAAAATTACGCTATGTTTCAAATCTTTAACGATAACATTTATAATCTACCAACCTTATATACTAAGCACAATTTACACATCACAGGATATTTATTTGATAAGGCTCTCTACGCTAGATTTGGAGCTGAGATTAGGCTTAACCCATCTCATACAGGATCTGATTATAGCCAAGTAATCGGGCAATTTAGGCAATCTAACGAGACATTAGGTTTCTACCCAATGACAGATGTATATTTTACGGGAAAGGTCAAGACATTCAGGCTCTTCCTTAGATTTGAAAATGTAAATAATTTATTCCAAAATGAAGTGGCGTATCAAGTAGCCAATTATCCACAGTTTGATTTTAAAATGAGATTAGGTGTAAGTTGGTTGTTATTGAATTAAGTATACGATTCATGATAGCGATTCTATTTGAATTAATTTACTCTAGAAGTATAAGAATGCTGCGAATTGCAACATTCTAAGGTTTTAAATTCATATTATCCAATCCAGATTACAGCAACCAATGAAAGGATACTTATTATAAGGCTAAGCTTGATAATCAATTCTGTTTTAGAGATCTTTCTATCAGGATTAGATCTTCGTTTTCTTCTTAGGCATTCTCTAGTTTTTTCTTGGATGCTTTTTCTAATCCCCGATTTGATTCCATAGATACCATTGTTGTAGACTATTGTTTCATATTTAAGATTTCTCATAGTTAGTTGTTTTAGTAGTTTATTAATTCTTTTAGTAGATTGTTAATCAATTACTTATAAATCGTTTTATTGATTAATTATGTTACTAAATTGAGGTTTTCATCGACCAAATGCAATTATTGTCGACGACTGCGTGGATTTTTTCGGTAGAGCACTGGGATGGGATCGATGGCAACAAAATCGATTTGAGCCTAATAATTAGATTTTATACAAAAACTGCCATATACTTTCAATCCAAGATGTTCAAGTATATTTTTTACTTCTAGTTGGATTGTAATTGGAATACATTTTAAAAAATCACAAACTATATTGCATATTTAATAAATCTAAAACATACCTTTGCGACACATTTGGGGTGCTAAGTAAATAACTTGGCTGAGATTAGACCCGACGAACCTGTTCAGGTAATGCTGAAAAGGGAAATTGACAGTACATAGAGATTCACTCTTGTACTTTAACTACATCTCATCCCTATCATATAAAAAATACCTTGATGAGATTTTTTCTATCACTATTAATAGTAACTCTGTTTGTTTGGTCTATTCATGCTCAACATATATTATCTGGTAAAGTAATCAATGCAAATGGTGAACCATTGATCCAAGCAAGTGTGTTTTTCGAAGGCACTTACCTCGCGTGCGTTTCTGACGATTCTGGATCATATAAGATCGAGAATATTGAAGCTGGCACCTATAAACTTAAAGTCAGTTATGTGGGATATAATTCCTTTATTCAAGAAGTAGATATAAATGCTGACCAGACTTTAGACGTAAATCTTGGAAATAATTTACTTGAGCTACAAAAAATAGAAATCAACTCAACAAGAGTAGCAGAAAATTCTGCTTTCCCACATACAAATCTTAATAGTGAACAACTAAACAAAGAAAATCTTGGTCAGGATGTTCCATATCTATTGAGGTGGACACCATCCGTCGTTGTTACATCTGATGCTGGAGCTGGAGTTGGCTATACCTCTATAAGAATGAGAGGTAGTGATGCTACTAGAATAAACGTTACGATTAATGGGGTGGCGCTTAATGATTCAGAGTCTCAAGGTGTGTTTTGGGTGGATCTACCAGATTTCATGTCATCTGTCGACAATGTACAAATTCAAAGAGGAGTAGGCACATCAACAAACGGGTCAGGAGCATTTGGTGGTACTATTAGTTTGAATACAAATAAAATTCATCAGAATCCATATGCACATGTGAATTCATCATTAGGTAGTTTCAACACAAATAAGTTAGCTGTAAACTTAGGTACAGGATTGCTAAATGATAAATACTCAATAGATGCTAGATATTCTGTAATCAATTCTGATGGATACATAGATAGAGCATCATCCGATTTGAAATCATGGTACTTTTCTGCTGCAAGAATGGGTAAAACATCCTCTTTGAGACTTATGGCATTTTCAGGACATGAGCGTACTTACCAATCATGGAATGGAACTCCAGAATCAAAAATCACAGGTGAGGGTTTTCAAGAGCATTTTGATAGGAATTACGGTTATCCAGGGGCACTATACCCCACTCAAGCAGACTCAATTAACATAGTTGGAAGTGATCGTAAATACAACTACTACACGTATGAGAACCAAGTAGATGACTACCAACAAGACCACTATCAATTGCATTACGCCTTAGCTCCAACTGACAAATTGAAGTTGAATACAACACTACACTATACTAGAGGATTTGGTTTTTTCGAAGAATTCAAATCAGGAGAATCATATAATGGATATAGCTCGGTAAATCAAATAACCCAATCTGGAGATACAATAACAAGTGGCGACTTAGTTAGAAGAAGATGGTTAGATAATGATTATTTTGGCCTTATAATAGGTGGTGAATATCAAGCTAATTCAAAAACGAACGTTCAATTCGGAGGAGCTATTTCAGAATATAAAGGTGATCATTATGGCCATGTTGTATCAGCTCAAGGAATAGATAATGTAAATCTTGCACAAAGGTACTATGAAGGCATTGGCGATAAGTTAGATGCAAATGCATACTTAAAGGCTACCCATAAAGTTGGCAAATTTGACCTCTTTGGAGATATCCAATTTAGAAAAATTGACTATGAAATAACTGGTTTAGATGACGACCTTACTGGTTTAGATGTAAATGTGGATTATGCATTTTTGAATCCGAAAGCAGGAGTAACTTATAACCTATCCAATAGAAACAATGCTTACATTTCATTAGCAGTAGCAAACAAAGAACCGAACAGAAGAGATTTCATCAATAGTCTTGATGATGAGCCAGAGCCTGAGAGATTATATGATTTCGAATTGGGTTACAGGACAGCCACGGATCGGTTCTCATTCGAATGGAACAATTATGGTATGTTTTATTCAAATCAATTGGTATTGACAGGAGAACTAGATGAAAGCGGAGCATTCATAAGGACCAATGCAGGAAAAAGCTCAAGAATAGGATCAGAAGCTTCAATAACTGTAAAAGTAACTGATAAACTATTCTGGAATGCCAACTCAACAATAAGTCAAAACAAAATTAATAGTGAGTTTGTAGAAGATTTTGGAGATGGTATAACATTCACGCATAAGAATAGTGATATATCATTTTCTCCTTCGCTTATTGCCGCGAACTCATTTTTGTACAAGTTTGATTTAGGGCTAGAGGTTGAGTTTTCAACTAAATTCATTGGCAAACAATACTTAGACAATACATCAAATGAAGATAGAAAACTTCCTGCATACTCATTTAGCAACTTAAGAGTTGGATATGACTGGGACCCATCATTTCTCAGTAATATAAAATTAACAGCGATGATCAACAATATTTTCAATGCTAAATATTCAAGTAATGGATATACATACAGCTACCTTGCTGGAGAAATAATAACAGAAAACTTTGTCTATCCTCAAGCAGGAATCAATTTCATGCTTGGCTTAAATGTGGAATTTTAAAGAACTATAACTACCTGAACACATCATAGAAAAGGATCAACAAATCGAATTGTTGATCCTTTTCTGATTTCTGAATATTACTAATGTTAAGTCGATACTACTATGCAATTTGGGTTTAAAAAGCATTTTGCATGAAAATGGCGACAGTTAAATTATATAACAATCAGCACAAACCTAACTAACTATATAACTAACTTTGAAATCTGGTTTCAATCTCACCATATTCCAAGATCATGATAAAAACTCTATCTTATAAGTAACTTACTTCACCACTTGATACGTCGTATACAGCGCCTACAATTACTATTTCTCCATTGTCTTCCATTTCTTTTAGGATAGGACTATCTTTTCTAATCTGCCCAATTGCATTTTTTACATTGAGAACGACTACCTCTTCGATCACTTCAGAAGTAAGTTCCACATCTGGCAGTACTAACTCATCCACGGCCGGCATAATCTTGCTCAATAATGCAGTAATATTTCCTAATTCTGTGTGCTTACAAGCCGCAGTTACAGCTCCACATTTCGTGTGCCCTAACACCATTACTACTTTCGAACCAGCTACTTTACATGAGTACTCCATAGAACCTAGCATGTCAACGTTCACAATATTCCCAGCAACTCTTGCGCTGAAGATATCTCCTATCCCTTTATCGAATACGATTTCAACTGGCACTCTAGAATCGATGCAACTAAGTACAACAGCCATTGGATACTGCCCAGTACTTGTATCTTTCACTTGTTGATGATGATCTCTGCCAGCAACAGATTTAGATAAAAATCTTTTGTTCCCCTCTTTCATCATCTCCAAAACGGATTGTGGAGTCAATTCAGATTGTGTCTCTTTAGTTTGTGTATGCATAATATTTTGTCTTTAAATTTTATTTCTATTAATAGATTAAGCCGATTTCAATTCATAGTTCGAGTTATCCTTCTTTGGATTTAATTCAAAAAATTCGACATAGTTAGAAAGATTAAGTGCTTCACCACGCTCTGAGATCAGCTTGATCGTTATGTTTCTGTTTTTTGCTTTTGATGCAAAATCCTCTAAAATTTCAATAATATCATAGTCTAAGTATCGTGTTTTTCTAACATCAAGTTCTAAAAATGAATTTTCAGGTAAACTGTCAAGCTCTTTTAAGATGGCTCCTTTATTAAAGAAAGTTACTTCTTCTGCCAATTCCATCTTAATCCTGATTTCGCCATTACTTGCATCTTGAATATGAAGAAAGTGAGAATTCTGATAACTCTTAATAAGTATAACTACTACACCTACCATTAGTCCTAATCCAATGCCCATCAATAGATCAGTAAATATGATCCCCAATACCGTAACTACAAATGGCAGAAATTGTTTCCACCCTAATGCATACATAGAAGCAAACAATGCTGGTTTTGCTAATTTAAAACCAACTATTAGTAAAATCGCTGCCAAAACAGAAAGTGGTATCATATTTAATAATCCTGGTATCAAGACAACTGAAATAAGTAACATAAACCCATGTATAATTGTAGACATCTTAGATTTTCCACCTGATTGGATGTTTGCAGAAGATCTAACGATTACTTGTGTGATAGGAAGGCCTCCAATAAGACCTGAGATCATATTTCCTGTTCCTTGAGCTAGTAGCTCTCTATTTGTAGGTGTCACATTCTTGTCAGGATCCAACTTGTCTGTCGCTTCTACGCATAAAAGTGTTTCCAAACTGGCAACTAGTGCAATTGTAAACCCAGTAACCCAAACAGCTGGGTTAGTTATTGCAGCAAAATTTGGAAAGCTAAATTGGCCAATAAATGAAGAAAAATCAGATGGAATAGGTACACTTACTAAATGGTCAACGCTTACGCCATATTCAGTACCTTTTGTAGAAACATAATAAACTATACCTAAAACTACAGCCACCAGTGGTCCTTGGATTACTTTAAAAAATTTAGCTTTTTTAGCTAACACTTTATCCCAAAACAACATAATTGAAAGGCCAATTATAGCAATAATAGTAGGTCCTATACTAATGTTACTGAACATCATTCCAATCTCTGAGAAAGTAGTTTGACCATCAACTTGTAAGAAAGCAAAATCGCCTTCCGGATCAGAATCATAGCCAAAGAAGTGAGGGATTTGCTTTAGGATAATAATAATTCCAATACCCGTAAGCATTCCCTTGATTACTGAAGAAGGGAAGTAATAACCGATTACACCAGCTTTGAGTAGTCCAAAAACTATCTGTATAGCTCCTCCAAGTACAACAGCTACTAGAAAGTTCTCATACCCTCCTAGAGTTCCTATTGCAGTTAATACTATAGCAGCTAGACCTGCTGCTGGACCACTGACTCCTATTTTGGAACCACTCAAACCTCCTACTACGATACCTCCTACGATTCCCGCTATAATTCCAGAAAATAATGGTGCGCCACTCGCTAGTGCTATGCCCAAACATAATGGCAAGGCTACAAAGAAGACAACCAAACTTGCTGGCATGTCATTTTTGAGGGCTGATAAATATGAATTGTTTTTCATCGTTTAAATAAGATTTAGTACGTTGCTCTGTAAGTTTTTTTTCAAATATCTACTAACTCGCAACTAAAAATTTAGGCCTATTATGACCAATTGTTATTTTAAAAAAAATTGAATTATTACTTGCACAAAAACATGGGAATTGTATTCCATTACATATTGTGCGGGAGATGTAATAGCAATAGAATTTGCTAAACAATAGATAATTAAACAAAAACTTTATCAGGAGGGGGCGAATGAATCTCAAGAAAAGGATTATTAACATTTGAAATATTCCGATCAAGGTCTACTACTAATTTATTATTAAGATCAAACAAACAAGAAACAGATTCATTGACAAAATCAGATTCAGTTTCTCCTTCAAGTTCAGTTTTTTCCTTCTCCGTCTTTTCTTCAGCTGAGCTATCTAAAATAGAAACCTTGTGATCATCCGAAAATACAAACTCAATTACTATCTCATTGAATACGATAGAAAATATGATTAATATGAGTTGTACTAATTTCAAAAGCCAATTTATTATTTTAGTTACAAATATACAATAAAGATACACAATAGACAGCATTGCTGTCATTATAGTTTACTAAACGACCACATTTATTTTAATTATTATATATTTGATTGAAATTCAGCCAAATAAATTGCTATAAAATGATTGTCGGGATAAAATTTAAACTCAATGAAGGTCTATATCTAAAGGATCCTCAAGAGACTAAGTTGGGCAAAAAGATTCTTCATCACAGTATTCTTATGATAAATGAGATAGGGATTGAATCATTTAATTTCAAAAAACTAGCTACTGAAATAGGATCGGCTGAAAAATCTATTTATCGATACTTTGACAACAAACATAATCTACTACTCTTTCTTACTTCTTGGTACTGGGAGTGGGTTCATTACCTCATCGAGGTGAATACGAAGAATATAGAAGACCCAACAAAAAAACTGGATATCATTATATATAATATAGTGCATGCAACCTCTGAAAATCCTCTTACTGAATATATTAATGAAAACATCCTGCATAGAATTGTAATCAATGAAGGATCAAAAGCATATCACACTTTTTCTGTGGATGAAGAAAATCAGGAGGGAAGATTTAGTGCTTATAAATCACTTGTCAAAATAGTAGCTGATGTTATAACAGAGATTAATCCAAAATTCATTTATTCAGCCAGTCTATCTAGTAATCTTTTTGAAATGGCGAATAATCAAATATATTTCGCAGAACACCTACCAAGACTCACCAGTGTTTGTACAGGTAAGAACAAAGAAGATGAACTTATTGAGATGATGAAATTCTTCTCAAGAAAGCTATTAGCCAAATAAAAGATACTCGTCCATTTTTCGGTTGTCTATCACAATCTCTTGGTTTATCTTGCAATCCAATAATGAAGACAGATGCTAATCACCGAAGAAAAAATCATAAAGGAATATTATACTGCACTTGTGGATAGAAATGAATCTTACTTAGATAAATTTTTAGTGGGTGTAAAAACAACAGGTATATTCTGTATAGCCACTTGCAGAGCTAGAAAACCTAAGTATGAAAATGTCGAGTTTTTTGATGATTTTAAAGATGTTCTTCTACATGGATATAGGCCTTGTAAGGTTTGTAAGCCGACAGAATATAAAAACGAACCACCAGAAGAAATCTTAAAAGCAATGCAACTAGTAAAGGATTCTGAAGATAAAAAAATTCAAGATTGGCAACTTAAAGAAGCTGGCCTTAGTCCCGAAAAAATCAGACGTTGGTTCAATAAAAATCATGGAATAACATTCCAAGCATATCAACGGATGCTAAGAATCAATAATGCATTTCAAGAACTGCAAACTGGTAAAAGTGTCACCGATTCAGCTTTCGAATCAGGCTATAATTCACTAAGCGGGTTTGGATACACATTCAAGAAATTGACTGGACTTTCACCTGAAGAAGCAAAAGGCAAGAATATAATCTTAATGACAAGATTTGATACGCCAGTAGGACCAATGTTCGCATGTGCTACAGATAAGGGAGTTTGTCTTTTAGAGTTTACAGATCGAAGAATGTTGGAAACTGAATTCGAAGATTTACAAAGGAGGCTAGATGCTATTATTTTACTAGGAGAAAACAAACATCTCAAACAACTAAAAAAAGAGATGAAAGAATACTTCGCTAAAAAAAGAACAGCATTTGATGTTGCATTAGTTACGCCTACGACTACTTTCCGTCAGCAAGTATGGGACAAATTGGTAGAAGTTCCATTTGGTGAAACAGCATCTTATAAAGAACAGGCTATAAAATTAGGGAATGTAAAAGCTGTACGAGCGGTTGCCAATGCGAATGGTCATAATAGAGTGGCTATTGTAATCCCTTGCCATAGAATTATTGGATCTGATGGAAGTTTGACAGGTTATGCTGGTGGCCTTGATCGTAAAAAATGGCTGCTTCAACATGAAGGGAGCTACAAAACTCCCTCCCAGTTGAGTATGTTTGAGGAATAATTCTAATCATATGATTTCATTTAAATTATCAAACATCAAGATTTACGACTTTACATTCTTTTGGTCAATTGCACTATATAAATCAGAGACCATTTTCGTTGCATTTCTATCTTCGCCCTTAAGTCTAATTACTTCTAGTGCACTGTCAAGGGTAAATTGAGGTGTGTACTGGGTCTGTTTTAAGCTTGTGCTACGTTAGAGAACCATTCGTTTAGCTCGCTAAACTCATGAACCTCTGCCTTGCTCAATCTCAAAATCCATTCAAATCCATCCTCTCACTTACCACTTGACAGAGCACTAGATATTGTGCTAAAGCCTCTTCATATCGTTCTTGATTAAATAGATATTCGCCATAGCTATCAATGATATTTGGATTATATGGATATATATATTTGTTGAGTCTAAAAGTAAACTCTCCCTGATCCAATTGTCCCTGAGCCAATAAAACATATCCCATAGAATTCAATTCTCCTGAAGATGACAATTCCCTTCTTACAAGTTTCATTGCCGATCTATAATTTTCTATAGTCAAAAGAGTGTCCCCTTCAAATTTTTGGAAATAGTCATTCAATAATACAACTCCTTGGTATCGCTCTTTATATGGATCTCCTTTTGCGATAAGCATCATATCAGTATCAAGATCATGAACTGTTCTTTCAACTATCCTGCCTATCTCTTTATTTGATCTTGAGAATACGAATGTTGGAACTCGATGGATGTTCCTCCCTACTGTTTCTTTTTTGGGGCCCTGCTTATAGTCACTGCCTTCATCATGAAGCGCTGTGATAGATAATCGATTTAGATCTAATCCAAGTTGTTTCCAAGTTTCAATGAACTTAGGAACGAGAAACTTAGTATCACCACACCAAGTTCCGACGAATATCTCAACATTCAAACCATCCAATAAATTTGTTTCTTCCTCAGAAATATTCGTCTTATAATCTTTAGAATATTCAGTGTGCCATTCTGCATAATCACCTGATGAAAGCGCCTCAATTGTTGTTACTCCCCATAAATGAGTGTCTCCCTTTTTGTTGGTATGATTTTGAGAATATCCAATTGATATAAAGCAAAAAGAGCATAATAAAAATAGATAATTTTTCATAATTATAGTTGTTTGATTTATACACCAAAAGTATCCGCTCCTGACATCAATGGCTGTTAACAACTATAAAACAATCTGTTATCAATTGGCAAACGAATCTATAATGAAATGCAAATGAACTCTGTATATAAAATTAAATATTTGACTAAAACTTGCAATTGTAGATACCAATCGGTATCTTCGTGTTATGCGTGATCCAGAACAAACTAAAAAAAAGATCCTGATGGCAGCCAGCATACTCTTTAACACCAAGGGTTATAAGGCTACATCTATCAGTGACATTACTAGTTTGGCTGGTATAACTAAAGGAGCCATATACAAACACTTCAAAGATAAAGCGGAGCTGGAGAAAGGATGTCTCACCAATATGACGAGCCTTGTTCTATCCAACCTTACTAAAAGAATAAAAGAAGCAAAAGATGCTCCCACAAAATTGATTAGTATCCTGACTTATTTCGAGGAATATGGGAATAATCCTCCTTTTAAAGGTGGATGTCCACTTATGAATGCAGCCATCGAAGTGGACGATACCGATATTGTATTAAAGAAAGTTGTCAGCAATATAATGCTCAATATTCAAAGTGGAATGACAAGTGTAATAAAACAGGGACTAGAGAGGAATCAATTGAAAGATATTCCAAATCCTGAAGCTTATGCAACTCTTGTGTATAGTTCTATAGAAGGCGGTGTAATGATGATGAAAGTCACAGATAATGACAAACATTTGCTATCAGTGATTCAATATTTAAAAGACGATATAAAATCAAAAACAGTTTAATATTTTTTTGACCATATAGATACCGATTGGTATCTAAAATAGAAACACTATGAACGTTATAATGAAATTAGTTGGAATATATCTTAATATATTAAATGCTGTCTCAGCAAAAATGGGCGGTAAGCATGCATTCTATATATTCTGCTATCCATTCAAAGCGAAATTGACAAAAGCCCAACAAACTTTCTTGGACTCTGCACATCAATTCAAATTAAGTGTAGATGAAAAACAAATCCAATGTTACAGATGGGGAAATGGTCCGAAAAATCTATTGTTTGTTCACGGGTGGCAAAGTCATTCTTATAGATGGAAAAAATATATAGAAAAATTACCTAAGGATCAATTTACTATTTATGCTTTGGATGCTCCTGGGCATGGAAATTCTGAAGGAAAAATAAGTAATGTACCAATATTCGAAAAAGCAATACAAGCTATTTCTGAGCATATTGGAGAATTGCATAGTATAGTTTCTCATTCGATAGGCAGTTTTAGCTCTTTGTACTTTGTAGATCAAAATCCAGAAAAACAGCCAAAAAAATTAGTGACGCTAGCCACACCAAATAGTATTGAAGATTTTTTAGAATTTTATTTTAAGAAATTGAACTTATCAGAGAAGACTGTTCAAAATTTCAGGTCACACTTCGCTCACTACACAAATAAGGATACTTCATATTTCACACTTTCAGAAATCATCAAAAGTAACAAAGCCGATGGTTTAATTATTCACGACGAAGGAGATAAGACAATTACTGTCGATTATTCAAAAAAACTGCACACTCTTTGGCCAAAATCAAGGTTAGTACTTACACAAGGCTTTGGACATAAGTTGCGGGATCTATCTATCGTCAATTTAGTAGGTGAATTTGTACTTTCCGAATAGATTAGAATAGGATTGTCGACAATTGATATTATGTTTGGGAGCGAATAAATCACTATGATAAATACTGAAAGACTGACGATACGTAAAATAACTTCTGACGATATACATCATATATTTAGTGGCCTATCCCATCCTGAGGTGATCAAATATTATGGTGTAAACTTCATGACACTAGAAGCTACACAAGAACAGATGGATTGGTACGCTGATCTCGAAAAAAATAAAACGGGTCAGTGGTTTGCAGTTTGCTCAAAAGAAAATGGCACTTTCTATGGTGCAGGAGGATATAACAATAGAGATGTGAATAATAGAAAAGCTGAAATCGGGTTTTGGCTTTTGCCAGAATATTGGGGCAAAGGGATCATGGGTGAAGCGATGCCTAAAATTTTCGATTACGGATTTGAAGAATTAAATCTACACAGAATAGAAGGATTCGTAGAAAGCAGTAATAATAAATGTAAAAAAGCGGTAGCGAAAGTCGGATTCAAGTACGAAGGGACTATGGTTGATTGTGAAGTAAAAAATCGGAACTATATTTCTGTTGATGTATATGCAAAATTCAGATAACGCTCCTTTCAAAATTCCTAGAATTGTAGAAAGACTTCCTAATTTTCATGTAAAAAAGTATTCTGAAATAACTCTTACGATACATAATTAAAAGATAAATATTTCGGTTTCAATATTTATATAGATATTTGTAATCGGTCAAAATCCCTAACTAAATCTTTGGCCTTTTTTTAATGGAAAAAATAAGCATTTTCGATATCTATAAAATAGGTGTCGGCCCCTCGTCCTCACATACTCTTGGCCCTTGGAAAGCGGCTCTATATTTTGCTAAATCCATATCCGCACTTAGATACGATAAGATCACTATTGAACTATTGGGTTCTCTATCAAAGACAGGAAAAGGTCATGGAACTGATATAGCAGTACAATTAGGACTTGAAGGTTTTGATCCCAAGACAATACATACAGAAGAAATCGGTTTTCATGTCCAAAAAATACTCAGTAATAAAAAGATAACTGTAAATGGTGTGGATCTAAATTTTGATCCTCCGAATGATATCATTTTCCATGACCATGCTGATCCGGTACATCCGAACACGCTTATATTTACCGCTTACTACCTAGGTACAGAAATAGCAAACCAAACATACTATTCTGTTGGTGGAGGTTTCATTCAAAAGAAAGGAGAAACAACCTCGGACCAAGTAGAAATAGATTTGCCCTACCCTATCCAAACAGGTGCTGATTTATTAGAGCATGTAGACAAAACCAACTTGAGCATCTCTGAAATAGTGTTCTTGAATGAGCAAGCATTTCGTCCCAAAAAGCAGATCTATGAAGAAATAGCGGATATCTACAGCACAATGTTTCAATGCGTATTCAAGGGTTGTAACACAGAAGGGGTTCTCCCAGGAGGCTTGAATGTCAAACGTAGAGCAAAAGCATTGAGCAATTCTCTTCTAGGAGGAAGAACATTTAATACATATAAGGAATGGATCCAAGCAATCAAACAACTACCAAAAGATTTCAGTAGTATTAATAAATGGATCAGCTGTTTTGCTTTAGCAGTCAATGAAGAGAATGCAGCTCTTAATCGTGTAGTAACTTCCCCCACGAACGGGGCCGCAGGTGTAATACCCGCTGTAGTGCTATATTACTATTTCTTCTGTGACTACAAAGGTAAGACGGATTTACAAAAATTCTTTTTTACCTCTGGCGAGATAGGATGTTTATTTAAAAAAGGTGCGACCATATCTGCCGCTGTAGGTGGATGTCAAGCTGAGATAGGTGTTTCATCTGCAATGGCTGCAGCTGGACTCACAGAACTACTAGGTGGATGCCCTGACCAAGTACTCATGGCCGCAGAAATAGCAATGGAGCATCACTTAGGACTTACTTGTGACCCTATCGGAGGATTAGTCCAAATACCATGCATCGAAAGAAATACAATGGGTGCGATGAAAGCAATTACAGCATGTAATCTAGCATTAACTAGCAATCCTGCAGATGCTATTGTGAACTTTGATCAAGTTGTAAAAACCATGTGGGATACTGCTCAGGATATGAATGGAAAATACAAAGAAACGTCTGAAGCAGGATTAGCGTTTAATGTGCCGGTGGCTTTTCCTGCTTGTTAAGGGTTATGATTAATTCAGAATTATCTATTGATATTATTATTTAAGTTCTGCCAGAGCAAAATCGTGATTGTCCCTCTTTGGAGAGTAAAAGCGTTCTAAAAGAACGCTCACCGCAAAATTACAATTGCCAAAGACTATCAAGAAAGGGAGAGGAAGAACACACGTAAGAAAACGAATACAATAATATTTTTTGAATTAAATTTGACTGATCTCACTATTATAACGACAACTTCCTTCCTCCTTATATCGATTCTGTTTGAATATGTTACTTTAATTTCGTTGAGAATTAATTTAAGTTCAAGGCAAAAAACACAGACTTAGCCATAGCTAAGGCGAGTATTTCTAACGATGAAATTAGAGTAATTGTCATGAATATATGTGATAATTTCGGACAGAAGTGGTATTGGAAACGAAATTATTATATTCGTTCATACATTTTGAACACATATGGATATTCATTCTTATCATCCGGTTCATGTGATTCTTGAGAAACCAACTTCCATTTAGAATAATCTATTTCTGGGAAGAATATATCTCCATCTACATTAAGATCTACCTCAGTAATGTAAAGTTTATCCCACAGATCTTTCGTTTGATTATAAATAGTACCCCCACCAATAATCATTGCTTCCTTTTCTCCATTTTCATATGCTATCTCAAGAGCTTCATCTATACTATGCGCTACAAGACAATTACTTGCAATGAAAAAAGGATCTCGAGTAATAATAACATTCGTTCTTTTTGGAAGCGGTCTCCCAATAGATTGATAACAATTTCGTCCCATAAGGATATGGTGGTCTAGCGTTATTTTTTTGAAATACTTTAAATCCGCAGGTAAATACCATGGAATATCATTGTCTTTACCAATTACATTATTGTTCGCAACTGCAACCACACAAGAGATATTCATTTCTTCTTTTTTTTAATGGCTGCAATGTAGTGAGTCTTGGAGCATTAATAAAACCGGGCGCATAATAATTTTACAAATTCAACGTCAAATTCCTTATTTCAGATTCTGGCTTAACAATTTCAAATCAGGATTAATCAGCTTAGTCTTTTTCATTCGATCTTCTAAGTAGTTTCTTCGATCATTGACACTACCATTTATATATTTTTCTATCATCAAACTGGCAATTGGTGCTGCGATATCACCCCCATATCCTGCATTTTCTACATATACTGCAATTGCAATTTGGGGATTTTCCCTAGGTGCGAATGCGAAGAATACAGAGTGATCTTTACCAATATTTTCGGATGTTCCTGTTTTACCGCAAATTTCTATATCCGGTATATAAGCCAATTTTCCAGTCCCTAAAGTTGTTACTCTTGCCATTCCTTCTATAACGGGTTCGTAATATTCTGGACTGATTCGCATTCGTTTTGGAGTGGTATACTCAGGTTTAAGTGTGAATTCACCATTAACAAATGATTTTACAAGATGTGGTGTATAAAAATATCCTCTATTTGCTAAGATTGCAGCCAAATTAGCCATCTGTATTGTTGTCAATTCTAGTTCTCCCTGACCGATCCCCAAGGATAATATATATGTAGATCTCCAGCCGTTGTAGACATCACTATACATTCTATCATAAACGTCCGAAGTAGGAAGAAACCCTTTACTTTCAGTATGATAATCGATACCTAGTTTATTTCCTAGACCAAAATCTTGTAAATAAGAAACCAGCGTGTCCAGACCTTTTCCAGGAGTCGTGTATCCATAGTTATCTATAAATTCTCTCAACATCTGATAATAGTAGCTATTACACGAATGCTGTAAAGCTAAAGATACATTGTATGGAGTCGGGTGATGGTGACATTTTTGCTTATATAATCCTTTACTATCTAATTCATATACACCATCACAATACACTGTTCTATTTGGCATAAGAACACCTTTCTCCATAGCAATCAAAGAAAAAACAGTCTTAAAAATTGACCCTGGAGGATACTTTGCCATAACAGACCTGTCGAATAATGGTCGATATAAGGTGTCCATGCTCAAAGAATCATATGATACTCCTCTATTCCTATCTAGGTTTAATAAATTAGGATCATACGTTGGAGAACTCATCATTGCGAGTATTTCACCACTACTAGGTTCTATAGCGACTATCGACCCCATCTTATTCTTCATGAGTTCTTCCCCATACGCCTGCAGGTCGAGATCCAATGTACTTATAATATCAGATCCAGATACTGCCGAAGAATCAAGACTTCCATTATCAAAGGATTCTACATTCCTTCCTAAATTGTCTTTTAGAATATAACCAACACCTTTCTTACCTTTTAAAGCATATTCATAGGTTCGCTCAAGACCAGATTTACCAATATAATCCCCGTTTCTATATTCCCCTAAACTTTCTGCAATATCTCGTTTGTTTACCTCTCCTAAGAACCCCAATGCATGAGCTATATTTTTGTGGGGGTAATTTCGAATATTCCGTTCAACAGGATAAAATCCAGGATATTTATGCAAATGCTCTTGAAAAATAGAAAGTTGCTCAGGGCGCACTTTTGATAAAAAAGTAAAAGGAATAGCCTTATGGTATAAAGGGCTCTTAAAGTTCTTGTTGATATTTTTTTTGTACCTCGTCTTATCGATTCCTAAAAGATTACAAATTTCTAATGTATCAATTCCTTCTGGAACATTATTATAGATGACTTCTATATCATAAATAGTGGAATTACTTACCAATAATTTTTCGTTTCTGTCAAAAATAAGTCCGCGAGAAGGATACTTTATTGATTTATCTAAAGTTGTGCGTCTAGCTTGTTCTTGATACTTACTATCAAAAATCTGCAACTGAGCTGTTTTAGCTACTAGAATAACTGAGCAGATAGCAACAAAGAATAATATGACTTTCGATTTTTCTTCCAATGTATTTATCTCTTTGGTCTGAAGATTAACAATAGTAGCATCACTATTATAAATGAAGCGATGAAACTAAATATTGTATTAAGTAAGATTTCAAAAAAGAAAACAAAAGAAAATGCCTCTACACTAAAGTACCAAAATAAATGTAATCCAAATAATATACTAGAGAATGTCATAAACCAACTTATACCCATAGTTTCTACTGTCGGACTATCATTTGTATTATATCCTTCGTAGGGTTCGATAAAATCTAGTAAGATTCCTCTAGCATATGCTGTAAATACTCCAGCACTAGCGTGAATACCTGGGCTATCATAGAATAAATCAACACATAGTCCAATCAAAAAACCTAAAAATATGACCAACGGTCTTGGTGTCTTAATCGGTAGTAAAATCAAAAACAAAGGATAAATGATAAAGTGAATGAAGGCAAAGTCACCCCAATTAAAAGCTATTCTTTTGAATACCAGAACTTGTCCAATCACTAGAACAAAAAACCTAATTGCATTAACGACTATTATTCTGCTATTCATTGCTAATGTTTTCAAGAGTTTTCTGTTGGTTGGCTAAGTTATTCTTGATTACATAACCCCTTTTCGTATTCGCTACATTGTTGAATAATGCAACTTTGATATTGTAATTACTAGATCCTCTGTCTGTCTTTACCTCAGCTACTGTACCTACTTCAATATTTGCTGGGAATATTGTAGAATATCCATTTGTAACCACGGTGTCACCTATTGATATAGCTACGTGCTTAGGAATAGACTCAAGTGTCATATGTTTGGGATCAAGATTTTTCCAAATCAAATTTCCAGGATATGCGTAAGGTTTTACTGTGCAACTTATTCTAGTCTGGCTATTCAAAATCGATATAACATGAGAAAAATCAGCACTTACATTTTTGACAATACCTAAAATACCATCTTCAGATAATACACCCATATCTCTCTCCACACCATGTTTTTTTCCAATACCCAACGTAAGATGATTATTTCTTAAATTATACGTACTTCGGACAACTTTTGCAGGTAATAAATCATACTGCAATGTTGAGTCAGAAATAACACTTTCAGTAGATTTAAAATTGATAAAATGCTCCATCAACTCAGCATTATGTCTTGCAAGGCTATCATTTACTTCTTGTAAGGAGAGATAATTTTGCCATCTGCTCGTTCGAGAATCAAGCTTATTGGCGTAATAGTTAGATGAATTGATAAAAATAGCCTCCTGGGTCTTATTGTATTTTACTATAAGTAGAAAACTTAAAACTGTGAAAAACAAAAATGTTATATGTGTTCCAAATCTTGCAAAAAGAAGAAATATGTTTTGCATTATTAATTTGGAGTTTGATCAAACAAAAGATAATTATATTCTATATCGTCGGCAAAGATAATCGATTGATTATAAATATTCCCAATTAATAAAATACAAACGTGTCTCCTTTGATTATAATGTTTTAGATGCTTCTTCTATCTATTAAGAAAGAGTATCTATGGCTGTTTTTCAAAGCTAGACCAGTGCCTCTTACTACGGCTCTTAATGGATCATCTGCGATGTGTACAGTAAGCTTAGTTTTACTGGATATCCTAGGGGCTAGGCCTCTTAAAAGGGCACCTCCCCCCGTAAGGTAGATACCTGTTTGGTAGATATCTGCAGCTAATTCTGGAGGAGTATCTTCTAGTGCTTTTAGCACAGCTTCTTCAATTTTTGTGATTGATTTGTCTAATGCTTCCGCTACTTCTATATGATTTGTAAATACTTGCTTAGGAATACCCGTTAGCATATCTCTACCATTTACAGCAAATTTCTCTGGTGGGTTAGGCAAATCTACTGTTGCACTTCCTACATGAATTTTGATTTGTTCAGCGGTCCGTTCACCAATCAATAAATTGTGCTTTCGCTTCATATAATCTATGATATCCATCGTAAATTCATCTCCCGCAGTTCTTATCGATTGATCTGTAACTATCCCTGATAATGCTATTACAGCTATCTCTGTAGTACCCCCTCCTATATCAATAATCATATTACCGATTGGTTCTTCCACGTCAAGACCTATTCCTAATGCTGCAGCCATAGGCTCATGTATCAAATATGTTTCTTTACTATCTACATGATCAGCAGAATCAAAAACCGCTCTTTTTTCTACCTCAGTTATGCCTGAAGGAATACAGATAACCATCTTAAGATGTGAGAAAAACTTCCTTTTTTCACCTATCATAGCAATCAATCCTTGTATCAGACTTTCTGCAGCTTGAAAATCTGCTATCACACCATCTTTCAAGGGTCTAATGGTCTTTATATTTTCATGGGTTTTTTCGTGCATCTGCATTGCCCTTTTACCAACAGCAATAACCTCATTTGTCCTTCTATTGATGGCTACGATTGAGGGCTCATCCACTACCACTTCGTCATCTTGAATGATCAATGTATTGGCCGTGCCAAGATCTACCGCTAATTCTTGCTTGAAAAACCCAAATAAATTCATTTATACTCTATATTTTCATCAAAGATTTCTCCTTGTTAGTGCATTTAAAAAAGAGATCTATTAATCCGATCTACTTTAACATTGTAATAATTCTAAATAGCAAATTTAAGTTTCATTTATGTTGATTATAACATAATTGTCCTAATTATCATTTATTATTAAAGAGTGTCATTTTCAATTAAAACAAAAATGACTCCAAAAATCGTGCTTCTGCTTATTCATCATTTCTTGAGGCAAAGGAATAAAGGATTTATTTCTTTACTCTAAGGGTTTCCTACTATTATTTCTGTCATATTTCCTCTTATCAAGTATTTATGAGCCAATCCTTGTAAATCATCCGCAGAGACAGAGTGAATCCTAGACATCAGCTTTTCATAAAAACCAAAATCCAAATTATTAAGCGCACCTACTTTGGCTATACCAGCAACTTTAAATGGGCCATCTACCATGTTTAGAAAGTTTCCACTGAGATAATTCTTAACCATGGCAAGTTCTTCTTCTCCTATTTTTTCATTTTTGAGGCGTTCCATTTCATTATAGATACCATCTAGAGTAGGTTCTAAATATTCATTTCCTACTTCAGTACTTACATTAAAATATCCATCATAAATCATCATGTCGATACTTGAGTAGATATTATAAGTATATCCTTTTTGTTCTCTTAATGAGGACATGAGCCTGCTCCCGAAATAACCACCCAAAATAGTATTCAAAACAAACATATCTCTAAAATCTTCATGATCTCTTTTGAATAATCGACATCCAATTTTTATCGCTGATTGTAGATTATCCTCCGCTTTTATTCTTTGTGATAAAATTTTAGGAAGTTCAGTAGGTTGATTAAAAACTAAATTAACTTTCTTTTCGGGTTGTTTTCCAAAGAGTGCTTTTACCGATTCTCTAATATCTTCAGTAATCTTGCCGCTCATTATTACAATACAGTTGTCGGTACCATAAGCTGTTTTGTAGTAATCTAACAGCTTCTCTCTTGTTAAGTTATTATATATTTCATCTGTACTATTATATCCATAAGGATGATCTTCGCCATACAGTTTTTCAGTAATGGCTTTGTATGCTACTAGCTCACTTTTTGCCATTTCTACTTTTAGTTTTTGGATAGAATTCTTTGCATATTTCTGCAATTCTTCTTCTGAAAAACTAGGTTTGTAAACTACTTCCTCAAGAATAGGTAACATTTTATGAAAGTACTTATTGAGTGTAAATATCTTTACATAAGAATAATCAAGACTTGCGCCTGAGCTTATATTGGCTCCATAAAAATCTACTTCCTCAGCTAATTCAGATCCAGTATATGATAGAGTACCTTCTTTGAGCAATCTAGCAACTGTTCTCGAGACTCCTTTTTGTGTTTCATTTATTCTTCCTCCACGAAATAATACTTCCAATTGTACGAGATTTTGCGTTCCCATATTTACTTCTATTAACTCTACCCCATTTGATAGGGTTTCTTTGCGAATAGGTGGAATTCTCAGTTCTGTGATCTTCTTGATTTCTGGACCATTCTTACGGTCTATGCTCATACTCATTATCTCTTTAGAAAGGGAAGGTGCAAATATACATTGTATAAGTTATTATTGTCAAAAACTGCTAAGCCCTTTTAAATTAAAATAAATCATCTAAATCCAAGCTTATTAAGATTGATCAACTATTTTCATTTCATCGGATTTTACTGGATATTTATCTATAATTGGAAGAACATAATCAAAATGATATGACCTAAATCGTTAAACCCATGATTACAAATCAAAAAATGATAATTTAGCACTTCGAAATTCTAAAAACAAATATGTATCCAGATCTCTCCTACTTACTCCATGACCTTATAGGCACTGATATTGACAATTGGACATCAATCTTTAAAACCTTCGGTCTTCTACTCGCTTGTGTGTTTCTTGTAAGCGCATGGTATGTCAAAGCAGAACTGAAACGTAAGGAAGAAGAAGGATTGCTTATGGCAACCACAAAAACCATTGAAACAAAAGGTGGATTTGATTACAAAGAAATAGTGTACAATAGCTTTGTATTTGGATTATTGGGCCTTAAGATACCTTATATCTATTCAAATTTTGCGGAGTTCCAACAAGATCCAGCATCGGTATTAATATCTGGAAAAGGAAGCTGGGCTATAGGCTTATTGTTATTTTTGGGAATGGCTGGATATAGCTACTTTATACAGAAAAAGGAAGATAGAAAAGCTGGGACCAAAACAGTGATTGTACATCCATATGAACGTACGGGTGATATTATTATTACTTCCGCTATTTCTGGAGTGTTAGGAGCAAAAGTCTTCTCCATTCTAGAAAATTTAGAAGCATTCTTTGCTGATCCAATAGGGCAACTGATTTCTGGCAGTGGTTTGACAATTTATGGAGGATTGATATTTGGAGCTATCGCTGTACTTTATCTTGTCAATAAGATTGGTATCAAACCAGTTCATATGCTCGATATTGGTGGCCCAACGATACTTCTCGGTTATGCTATAGGTCGCATTGGGTGTCAATTATCTGGAGATGGAGATTGGGGTATTGTAGCTGCCGCTCAACCAGAATGGTGGTTCTTTCCAGAATGGCTTTGGTCATATACTTTTCCTAATAATGTAAATAATGCAGGTGGACTTATAGCTGGCTGTGATCCAGAAACATACAGAAGTGTAGCAGGAAATATAGCAGTAGAAGCAAGATGTCAAGCTGCATGTGGAATGAGGTATTGCCACGAATTAAAAGAAGGAGTATATCCTACATCTATCTATGAGATTCTGATGACTTTTACTGGATTAAGTCTTCTGTGGTTCTGGAGACGAAAAATTAAAATTGGTGGTATGGTCTTCGCACTCTACCTCATTTTTAATGGTTTCGAAAGATTCTTTATCGAGACCATAAGAGTCAACGAACGGTATGATTACCTTGGCTTAGGCTGGTCTCAGGCTCAATTTATATCTGCAGGGTTTATTCTTGCTGGAGTATTTGGTGGACTTTATTTATGGAGATATGGGACTAGATATGAACCCAAAAAACAAGAAGATTAAAAACTACTATTCAGTTTTAAAAATATAACTCAATGAATAAGATTGTCAAAAATGCACAAGAAGGGATAGAAGGATTAGAAGATGGAATGACTCTAATGGTAGGCGGGTTTGGTCTTTGTGGCATTCCTGAAAACTGTATATCTGCCTTAGTTGAACTAGGAGCTAAAAATCTCACCTGTATATCTAATAATGCAGGCGTAGATGACTTTGGCCTTGGTCTGTTGTTACAGGAAAAACAAATAAAAAAAATGATTTCGTCTTATGTTGGTGAAAACGATGAATTCGAACGACAGATGTTGAGTGGAGAGCTTGAAGTAGATCTTATACCTCAAGGATCATTGGCCGAGCGATGCAGAGCTGGTGGAGCTGGAATACCTGCTTTTTTCACACCTGCAGGATATGGTACAGAGGTAGCTATGGGTAAGGAAGTCAGATTTTTTGATGGTAAGCCACACATATTAGAATCAGCACTTCATGCTGACTATGCGTTGATCAAGGCTTGGAAAGGTGACAGGTTTGGCAATCTAATATTCAAAGGGACTGCACGAAACTTTAATCCAGTAATGGCTATGGCGGGAAACATCACAGTTGTAGAAGTAGAACATCTTGTAGAGCCTGAAGAATTGGATCCTAATACGATTCACATCCCAGGAGTATTTGTTCAACGAATTTTCCAAGGGAGTAATTATGAAAAGAGAATCGAACAACGAACAGTAAGATCAAAATCATAAGCCTTTTCATCACAATCAAAAGAATAGAATCATGCTAGATAGAAATGGAATTGCACAAAGAATAGCACAAGAATTACAAAATGGTTGGTATGTCAATCTTGGTATCGGAATCCCAACTTTAGTGGCAAATTACATACCTCAAGGGATATCTGTCGAGTTCCAATCAGAGAATGGATTATTAGGCATGGGCCCATTTCCGTTTGAGGGTGAAGAAGATGCAGATCTCATAAATGCTGGAAAACAAACAGTAACTATGCTCCCTGGTGGTAGTATTTTTGACTCTTCATTGAGTTTTGCAATGATAAGAGGAAAACATGTACAACTTACTGTGCTAGGAGCTATGGAAGTATCAGACCAAGGAGACATTGCCAATTGGAAGATCCCAGGTAAAATGGTGAAAGGAATGGGCGGTGCGATGGATTTAGTTGCATCTGCAGATAACATCATCGTTGCCATGTCTCATACAAATAGAAAAGGGCAATCAAAGTTACTCAGGCAATGCACACTTCCACTTACAGGTGTAAAGTGTGTAAAGAAAATAGTAACCAATATGGCCGTACTTGATGTAACACCAAAAGGATTTAAACTACTCGAAAGGGCGCCTGGCGTATCTGTAGACGATATCAAAAATGCAACCGAAGGAAGATTGATCGTCGAAGGAGAAATTCCTGAAATGAAGTTTTAAAAAATGCTTTTATAATGCAAGTACTTTTATATTTTTATCCGACATAAGGCACAATTTTAGCTTTAGAATACTACTGTAAATCTAAGATTCCGTTTATTTGCATTGAATTACAAATTACAGTCGAGGGTCAGGTAAGGAATGATACATTAATAAAGTACGTTTTTATATGCTGATATTTATTCATTCTTCAAGGCAAAAAACGTAGGCAATGCAGCGCATAGGCGAGGCTTTTTAACGCAGAAGATGGGAAAAAGATCAAGCAGAAGAATGTAACTTTATTATTGTTTCATTCCTAAGAGAGGCAATTGACAAATTACTAATAGGGAAAAGATTATAACTATGAAATTAGCTGTAGTAGGGGTCACTGGCCTTGTAGGAGGAGTGATGATGAAAGTACTTTCAGAAAGAGGCTTTCATATTGATGAATTTATACCTGTTGCATCTGCACGATCTGTAGGTAAGATGATCCCGTTTCAAGGAAAAGAAAACCCTGTTGTATCCATGACAGATGCTATAAATATGGCACCTGATATTGCTATTTTTTCTGCGGGTGGTAACACATCTTTAGAATGGGCACCTAAATTTGCAGCAGCAGGTACGATTGTAATAGATAATTCCTCTGCATGGAGAATGGATCCTGACAAATCACTTTGTGTTCCTGAAATCAATGCAAAAGATTTAACAGCAAATAATAAAATAATAGCTAATCCTAATTGTTCTACAATACAAATGGTTGCTACTTTGGCACCTTTACATAAAGCATTTGGTATTGAGAGGTTGGTTATTTCTACATATCAATCATACACTGGTACAGGTATAAACGCTGTGAGGCAGTACCAAAGTGAAAAAGATGGAAATGCATACAATCCAGAAACTGCAGCATACAATCATCCAATATTTGAAAATTGTATTCCTCACTGTGACGTATTCCTAGAAAATGGATATACAAAAGAGGAAATGAAGCTTGTGCATGAAACAAGAAAGATATTGGGTGACGATAGTATAAAAATAACAGCAACAGCTGTAAGAGTTCCAGTCGATGGTGGACACTCTGAAGCTGTAAATGTACAATTCAAAAAAAATTATGATCTCCAAGAGGTTATAAAAATACTGTCTGAAACGGAAGGTATAGTTGTCCAAAACAACGTTGCCAAAAATGAATACCCGATGCCATTGTATGCTAAAAACAAAGATGAAGTATTCGTTGGTAGGATAAGAAGAGATGAGAGTGTAAAAAATGGATTGAACTTATGGATAGTGTCTGACAACTTGAGAAAAGGTGCTGCAACGAATGCTGTCCAAATAGCTGAATATCTAGTCAAAAACAAAATTGTATCTTAGTTAGATTATTTTATAACCTTTAAGAATTAAAAACTTAATTAATCCTCCCGATATTTTTCAGGAGACACACTGTATAGCTTGTTTATAAAATGAAAACAAGCCATGAAAATAACTACTGTAATGAAACGTAAAATTGTACTTTGGGGAACCAATGAAAAAGAGGAAAAAATCCTCGTAGCGCTACACCTGTCTCTTATACACATCTCCGAG
>CAJXUU010000030.1 GCA_913061325.1 uncultured Saprospirales bacterium
CACTATCCTCTTCGTCGGCAGCGTCAGATGTGTATAAGAGACAGGAAGTGAAGTAGCTATTCAAGGAAAACTAGTACACAGAAGCTATGAAGACAAAGATGGAAACATGAAGTACATTTCAGAAGTGAAAGTAAACGAATTTATGAAAGTATCTCGTCAAGAAAAAGAAGCTGTACCGTTCTAGGATTTTGTAAAGTAAATTGGTATTGATATGTAAGGTTGTTTCATAATGTTGAAGGTATTTATTACCTCAGGCATTTTGAACAACTTGACATATTGATACATGATAATCTATTCACGAAACAAACAGATAAGAAAGGACGTATCGATTCTTTTCTTATATTTGTTTTCTTTTAATATGTTACTTCAACCAAGCCAGTGAATGAGCTTTAAAATGAAGTAATAAATTGCTAAAAATTCAACTAAAATATAATCATGTCAAAGGAAAGAGAAGAAAAGCTAAAAGCGCTGAAGCTTACAGTTGATAAGCTAGATAAGACATATGGAAAAGGTACTGTAATGAAACTTGGCGACAAGCAAGTAGTGCAGACAGAAGTAATTTCAACAGGTTCGCTTGGATTGGATATTGCACTCGGAATAGGAGGCTTTCCAAAAGGGAGAGTCGTAGAAATATATGGGCCAGAATCTTCTGGTAAAACGACACTCGCAATACACGCAATCGCTGAATGTCAAAAAGCGGGAGGTATAGCTGCCTTCATTGATGCAGAGCATGCATTCGATAGATTTTATGCTGAGGCATTAGGTGTAGATACTGAAAATCTTTTGATCTCTCAACCAGATAATGGTGAGCAAGCATTGGAGATTGCTGAGAACTTAATCCGTTCTGGAGCGATAGATATCCTTGTAATTGATTCTGTGGCAGCACTAGTTCCTAGAGCTGAGATAGAAGGTGAGATGGGAGATTCTAAAATGGGTCTTCAGGCGAGATTGATGTCACAAGCATTGAGAAAGTTAACAGGTACGATCGGTCGTACAGGATGTTGCTGTATATTTATCAATCAGTTGAGAGAGAAGATTGGTGTAATGTTCGGTAATCCTGAAACCACTACTGGTGGTAACGCCCTTAAGTTCTATGCATCTGTAAGGATCGATATCAGAAGATCAGGATCTGCGATCAAGGATAAAGAAGGTAATGTGATGGGGAATATGGTAAAAATAAAGGTTGTGAAAAACAAACTTGCACCACCATTTAGAATCGCAATGGCAGACATCATGTACGGAGAAGGAATTTCAAAAATAGGTGAAATTCTTGATCTTGGTGTAGAAAAAGATGTAGTCGGAAAGAGTGGATCGTGGTTCAGTTACGAAGGGACAAAGATTGCCCAGGGTAGAGAATCAGCAAAAAATTTCCTAAAGGACAATCCAGAAGTAACTGCTGAGATTGAAGGAAAAATCCGAGCAATATACAATGACGAAGTAGTGGAAGTGCCAGAAACTAAAGTGGAGGCATAAGTATATCTATAACTAATATTAGAAAGGCATTGTGGTAATTCGCAATGCCTTTTTTAGTTTAGCCCATTTCTTTTCAATTGTATTATTGAACTGAAGGCTAAAACCAAGAATTGAATTTGTCAAATTGGAATAACCTTCAAAATGTTTCAAACACTATTCAGCTTATTTAATATATTCGTCTTGTTCAAATTAATATCAATAGATGTTCATATCAAAGGCAAATTTTCTAATATTCTTTATCACTATTTTGGCCACAACAATTGCCTTAAGCCAACAAGTACAAATTAATGAAGCGGTTTCATCTAATTCAACATTCATTGATGAGGAGGGTAACACTCCAGATTGGATAGAGCTGCATAACACCTCTGGAAATTCTATTAATTTATCAGGATGGGCGATAACAGATAAAGAGAACGACTTAAAATTTACGTTTGCACAAACAATAATCGAGGCAGATGGCTATCTTTTAGTTTGGGCTTCTGGGAATGATACTCCTCAATATTTTCCACGAACATTAATAGACCATGGCGATAATTGGAAATATTTGATACCAACTCAACCATTAAACTTATCATGGATCAATACGGATTATAACGACGGAAGCTGGTCAATAAGCCCATCTGGTTTTGGATATGCTGATGGTGATGATGCTACAACTCTGCCTTTTGGAGTACCCTCTATTTTTATGAGAAAACAATTTACAATTTCTGATTTGTCAATTGTGGAGAAATTGTTTCTTGACATTGATTATGATGATGGCTTTGTTGCTTACATCAATTGTAAAGAAATAGCCAGAGCTAATATGGTTCAAGATCGACCTGAATATAACGATTATACTATAACTGATCATGAAGCTGGTTTATACCAAGGTATAAAACCAGATAGGTTTGAGATAGATAAATCATCACTCATCGAAGGGCAGAATGTTCTTTCTATTCAAGCTCATAATGTTTCTAGTAATTCGTCTGATTTTACACTGATTCCATTTTTGACTGTATTATTCAATCAAGAGAATAAAGAAGGTGTTGCCCCGCCAGCGGTTTTAGAGTATTCTAGCAGTTCAATACATTCTAACTTTAAAATATCGGAGGAGGAGACATTATTTTTGTACAACGAAAGTGGTGAGAAAGTCTCACAATTATCTGTTGGAAATATACCACCTGATGTGTCCATAGGTATTAGGCCGAGTGACCAAAGTTTGATCTTATATGAAAACCCAACTCCAAACGTAAAGAATGAAGAAGAAGGGTTTGATGGATTTATTACTGAAAAAATAGAATTCTCTCATGATGGAGGATTAGCGGATGAACTAGAGCTCATATTGTCTAGTTCTGGTGATAACGACATTATACATTATACTACAGATGCTACAATACCTAGCATGTCTTCGAATGTATACTCCTCCCCGATTCCAATTACAATAAACACAGTGGTAAGAGCAAGACTATATAAACAAGGACTTATTCCTTCTAGGACTCAAACCAGATCCTATATATTAGATCGAGATCATGATATTCCAATGATATCTTTGGTAACTGAACCAGATAATTTTTTTAGTGATGAGACAGGAATTTATGTATTAGGCGAGGGGTTTTTTCCCGATTTCCCATTCTTTGGATCTAACATCTGGGAGGATTGGGAGAGACCAATTCATTTTTCTTTGTATGAGCAAAATGAATTGGCAATTGAATTTGATGCTGGCACCAAGATTTTTGGTGGTTGGAGTAGGGCATTAGACCAAAGATCATTGTCCATATTTGCGAGAGGCCAATATGGTCTTTCAGAAATAGATTATCCATTTTTTCCAAATCGAACTTATGATAAGTACCAAGCTTTTATCCTTAGGAATTCTGGAAATGAATTTTTGATTAGTAATATAAGAGACGTTACTCTTACCTCTTTGATGGATGGATCAGGTCTAGAAACACAAGCTTATAGACCCATTGTCACATATGTCAATGGACTTTATTGGGGTTTATTAAATATGAGAGAGAAGATGAACGAGCATTATCTAGCATCTCGTTTTGGTATCGATCCTAATGAAATTGATATACTTGGTCCTTTTGACGAAGTAATACAAGGCTCTGATGTAGATTATAAATCTATGTTGAACTTCTTAGAGAATAATTCTCTTGCTTCTGACGAGAATTATCAATGGATATCTAATCAGGTGGATATTGATAATTTTATCATTTATCACATGGCGCAGATCTATTTTGACAATACAGATTGGCCAGGTAACAATAACAAGCAATGGAGACCCAAAAATGGAAAATGGAGATGGATGCTTTATGATACAGATTTCGGATTTGGAACGTGGAGTACTGTAGCCTTTCAGAATAACACTTTAGCATTTGCTCTTGAACCAAACGGGCCATTTTGGCCAAACCCTCCAGCATCTACATTACTATTCAGAAGTTTAGTAGAAAATACAACTTTTAGAAATAAGTTTGTGAATCAATTTGCTGATGAGCTCAATTCTAGATTTATTCCAGAACGCGTAGAAGAACACATAGAAAATGTGGCAGCGAATGTAGCGTCTGAAATCCCAGACCATTACATTAGATGGGGAGGTAATTCCTCTGTCCACAATCAAAAAGTGGATGAAATGATTCGATTTGGAAATTTCAGACCTAATAGCATTAAGGCTCATATTAAAAGCCAGTTTGGTCTTCCAGCTTATCACCAAATAACACTGCAAGTTATTGATCCAACTCAAGGATTTATTACTGTAAATAGTCTAACTCTTGACGAAGCAATATGGAAGGGAGACTACTTTGAGGATGTACCAATTAAAGTTTCAGCCTTTCCAAAACAAGGATATACTTTCTCTCATTGGCAAAATTCTGGCACATTTACTGATTCCCAGTTGTCACTAGACCTTCATTCGGATGTTTTCCTGACAGCAATATTTGTCCCGAGCGATGATGAACCTACAGTTGTAATCAACGAAATCAACTATAATTCTAGTGAAGACAATGATTCTGGAGATTGGATCGAACTTCATAATCCTAATGAATCGCCTATTGATCTCTCAGGTTGGGTGATTACAGATATGGAGTTTGAAAATGGGTATACTTTTTCAGAAAACACGCTTTTGCAAGGTGGGTCCTATCTTATTCTTGTTAAAGATAAATTGAAATTTCAGAATATACATAGCGATGTTCAATATGTAAAACCAGATCTTTCTTTTGGTCTATCTAGCGAAGGAGAGGGATTAAGGTTATATTCTGATGAAGGTCTATTGGCAGATTCAGTAAGTTATCTGCCAAATCATCCATGGTCCGAATTGGCTAATGGACAGGGATTTACATTAGAGTTGAGCTCACCTAATTTAGACAATACTGCGCCTGAAAATTGGGCAAGCTATAGATTCCTAGGCAGCCCCGGTGTGTCAAATGATGAGGTGTCAGGAATATCAACAACAAATGGTAAAATACAAATCAATAGGTATCCCAACCCATTTATCGATGTTGTAAATCTTGATATTTTTTTAAATTCCGCATCTTTAGTATCTGCCAATTTGTATGACCCAAAAGGTAGATTTATTGAGAAAATATACGAAAACTACTTGGTGGCAGGAGAACATACTATTTCTATAAGTCTCAACCATTTGGATAAGGGCCTCTACATATTGGAATTAAATATTGGAACAGAGCAAGAAACATTTCAATGTATAAAGTTATAATAAAGTAATGTTGCGACTTTGAATTAAGCGTCTAAGATTTTTTCTTGTTTATTCAGTCACAAACCAATCCGATTGGCTGCACGATCAAAGTTAGATCTACACATGAAGGAAGAGAAACTTTATTCAATTTAGAATTACCAATCCACTCTCCAGCTTAGAATTGGAATTAGGCCAAGCTGCTTCTTTAGTGTTGCTTCTTGTGTAAGCGGTTCATAGTAATAGTAAGCATCGTTTTCTCTGTTGGTTACATTTTGGATGTCAAGAGATATTGTGGATCGCCTCCTAGGTTTGTAATAGATTCTTAGGTCAGCTCGGTAATAATCGGATAATTTAAGTTGTGGAGGCAAAGAATGTATAAACTCAGTATAGCCCCATTCTCTAGACAATCTTTTGGAAACCGATAATTGCGTTTCGCCACCTCTCATGTGATATGATGCAGAAACTCCAAAAGTTCGTTCTTGATTAAAATTCCATTCTTTCTGCACTCTAATATTAGAAATATAGCCATATTCTAATGGGCTTCTAGCTTTAGCGCTCGTAAATATTGCGCCAGAGTATTCAACTTTAGAATCTTGCAATGTCAAATTTGAATGAATATTAAATCCTTTAATTGTATGATCAGTATACATTGAAATACCTTTAATTATCGAATTATCTAAATCAAGAAAGAGGTTATTAGGGTCAGAAGTATATCCAAGAGGCAAATTATCAAGATTCTGAAATGATATAATTTCGAAAACACTGCCTTTAGATGAAAGATCTCCTAATTGATGAAGGTAAATGTTTACCCCAATTCCTTTGTATGTAATATCTAAAGCAATATTATTACTTACTTGATTTTGAATTGTAAAACTATCTAGAGCAAGTTCGACACTTTGATTTTGAGCGACCCTAGATATCGATAAATGTGTATTGAGATCTCCTTTCTTGTAGCCTAATCCAATATGACCAATCATATCTACTAAATTAATTCCTGTATGCTGAGAAGTGATACCCAGAGTAGATTAAAGAGAGATACTTTTTGAAACATTTAAATTTACATTTAGAGTAGGTTGTACTGATAGGCTAGTTCTCTGTAACCGTCGATCAACAAATTGCCCTTCGTTATCAGATGGAAACAGTTTCATTAAAAACTGATGGTCCAACCATGATTCTATATTATATCCAACACTTAGGTTTTTAAACTTTATAGTAAAGTATGATTGAGAGATAATAAAGTCGCTCTATTTTTATATTCAGTTGTAGAATTGATAGGAATATTGACTTCAGCTGTTTTATCAACAACTCTTCGACTTATGTTTACTGTATTATTTATATTAAAATTGGCTCCTTTATAAGTATGATTGATTCCTCCGATCAGTATTTTTGCGGTATGGTCAGATTCTTGAAGATCTTTAAATTCTGTGATTAATGAATCTAGAGCATCTTTCCTTGTACTATTAGCTCCAGCTGTGAGGTAGAAAGAATAATCTCCACTTCCACGTTTCATACTATATTTAGTAGTCAAGTCTTGATAATTAATTCGCTCTCCACCAAAATCCAATCCTAGTCCAGTTAACACCCCAACTGTTGAGTATCTATAATTCACCAGTAATTGATCCCTATTTTAAATTTTGCCAAATCCAGCTTCTAGCCCAATCAAACTAAGGTTAGTAGTTAAACCTGTTTTATAAGGATTTCTAAACTTAATATCTGACATTCCTGCCAATGACCCTAATGATTTATTAGATGGATTTCCGTTAAATTCTAGTGACCCAATAACTTGACCACTCATCATATTAACGCCTCCCGCAGAACTAGAAGGCAAGTCAGAAATTGTCCCTGCATTAGAATTATGATTGGGGTTCAGTATTCTTGAGCCATACAAACTCGATTGGTGATATTGAGCGGGCATTCCATGATATATCACTGAGTTAGCCTGATCATTTGCTGTACTGATGCCTGGTATTTTGATAAGCAATCGTTTAGGATCTTCTAATGCGCCAGCCACAGTCAGAAATTGCTTTCTGCCCAAACTTACAGTACCATTATCGTAGATTCTAGAACTTGATATTTGCAATTCTTCTACTTTTTTTTCAATGTCGAATCCTGATCGATTTGACCAAAATTTAGTAGAAAAAATAGGGAAAATAGAACAGCAAATGAATATTTCATTTATTTAGGTCTTCTATCTCTGTTACTTCTAGACCTATCCGTTCTTTCTAATTTATTCTCTCTATCAGAATGATATTCTTTTCTTGTTTTAGCTATATCAATAGCTGCAAAAATTGCACTTCTTAAAGAAGATTCATCTGCCAAGTTTTTACCCGCAATATCATATGCAGTTCCATGATCTGGTGAAGTTCGTACGATTGGCAGTCCAGCTGTGAAGTTGATTCCACTACCAAATGAAAGAGCCTTAAACGGTATCAATCCTTGGTCATGATACATGGCTAATACAGCATCTACTTTTTTGAATTGCGCAGAACCAAAAAATCCATCTGCAGGATAAGGTCCAGTAACTAACATCCCGCCTTTTTTAGCTTCTAAGACCGCAGGCCTTACGTCAGTGTCATCTTCCGTTCCTATGGCTCCATCATCACCAGCATGAGGATTAAGGCCCAGTACAGCGATTATTGGTTTTTGGATTCCGAAATCTTCTATTAGTGACTTATTGAGAATATTCAACTTTTTTGCAACTAGATCTTTTGTGACCAAGCTAGCTACTTTTGAAATAGGCTCATGATTTGTGACAAGTGCTACTTTAAGAACATCGCTGACCATCATCATCATACTTTCACTGCTTTGGAATTTGTCAGCAATAAACTCTGTATGACCAGGGAAAGGAAAGTCTGCCAGTTTCATAGCATGCTTATTGATCGGTGCAGTTACTATGCCATCGATTTTATTATCTTGAAAATCCCTTACAGCTCTATCCAGAGCTATATGAGCAAATTTGCCTCCATCTATGGTAGCTTTTCCAAGTTCTATATCTGCTTTCTCTTCCCAACAGTTGAGTACATTTACTCTATTATATCTTGCAGATTCCGCAGTTGAAACACTCGAAAATTGAAAGTTATCATTGACTATATTCTTATAATAAGAAACCACCTTTGATGATCCATATATAATTGGTGTGAATAAACTAAGGATACGTTCATCACTCAATGCTTTTATAATCACTTCAGTGCTAACACCATTTATATCTCCTATTGTAATGCCTAATTTTAGTTTGCTCATGTTTATATTTTGCAAGAAGACTTTCATGGAAAGGTTACTTCTTTTCATTTTTTTAAATCTAAAATGCTAAGATAATATTAATATATCAACTGAATTATTCAAAATTATTCAATATCAGTCTTTTGTCTTAGGAATGAGACATTAATAAAGTACGTTTTTATGTGCTGATATTTATTCATTCTCCAAGGCAAAAAACGTAGGCTATGCATCGCATAGGCGAGGCTTTTTAACGCAGAAGAAGGGAAAAAGATCAAGCAGAAGAATGTAACTTTATTATTGATTCATTCCTTAGATATATTTCGCTCAAATCAACTTACATTTGATTCATTAAACAATCTAATTAATGGAAGCTACCGACTTTATAAAATATACCCCTATAGACACCCAAAACCATACCGCTCTAGAAAGGGCAGTAGATTATAGAGCTTTTATCGAACAAAGAAGATCCCTAAGATTTTTTTCTGACAAAGAAGTAAGCAAAGCAACCATCGAGAATATTATTATGACAGCGTCTTCAGCCCCATCAGGCGCACACAAACAACCATGGACATTTTGTGCTATTTCATCAGCTGAAATAAAGGCTAAGATCAGAGAAGCCGCAGAAAAAGAGGAATACATCAGTTACAATGGCCGCATGTCTGAGGAGTGGCTAGATGACTTAAAAAAGTTTGATACGGATTGGAATAAGCCATTCATTGATATTGCTCCTTGGATAATTGTACTATTTAAAAAAGCTTATGATTTAGATGAAGATGGGAACAAGATGAAAAATTACTATGTGAATGAATCAGTAGGTATCGCAGCTGGTTTTTTTATTTCAGCGGTTCATAATTCTGGGTTAGTAACATTGACGCATACACCAAGCCCTATGAATTTTCTTCAGACGCTTCTCGGAAGGCCTGATAATGAAAGACCGTTTTTACTATTACCTGTTGGATACCCAGCGGATGATGCAGTTGTGCCAGTACTAGAGCGCAAATCTGCGGATGACGTCATTGTTTATTATTAGTGTTTATTTCTTTTCCCCATTAATTACGGCCAACATTAGATGGTTTTACTCTAGATTGACGACAAAAGCGACAATATATATTGCTATATCTGTCATTTGTTAATTTCTTTGTATATTTGGAGTGTATTTTATTTTTGAAAAAATAACTGATAATATCAATGACTAAGTTGGCATCTAACCTCAAGTATCTTCGAAAGAAAGGAAAGATTTCTCAAGGTGAATTAGCGGAAGAATTTGAAGTGGCTCGGACCACAATGGGCGATTATGAAAGAGGGAAAACAGAACCCAATTTAGAGATGTTGATCAGGATGTCTCAGAAATTTGATGTTGCTATAGATGAACTTATTACACATGACCTTACGCACAATGAACTTGAAATAGTTCGGCAAGATGGACTGAGAGTATTGGCTATAAGTGTAGATGGGAACAATAATGAAAATATAGAATTGGTAGATACTAAAGCGGAAGCTGGATATCTAGATAGTTTCCAGGATCCTGAATACATCCGTGATCTTCCTAAAATCTCTTTTCCTAATATTCCGAGTGGCACTTTTAGAGGGTTTGAAATTAGGGGAGATTCTATGTTGCCTATGGAATCAGGAAGTATTGTGTTATGCTCATATGTAGAGCAAATAGATCAGATAAAAGATGGAAAAACATATGTTGTTGTAAGTGAAGAACAAGGCCTAGTATACAAGCGTGTAATCAATAGAAAAGAAGATTCTAAACTTGTTCTTTCTTCTGATAATGAATCTTATGTTCCCTATGAGATTAAGTACAAAGACGTCTCAGAGGTATGGCAATATTATGCACACCTAAGTTTTTCAGATACAAAATCAACCTTCAATTATCTTCTAGAAGAAAAGCTGACTGACATTCAGAAGAAAGTGAATGAGATAAGGAGTGTGGTAAAAAAGGTGTGATAGAAAGGGTTTTATTTTAGGTCTTGTAATTTAACATGCCAGAGCCACTCTTCGTATGTCCCTCTTTGGAGAGGGTGAAGGGAGAAGAAGAATGCGTTACTATTAAGACGTCTTACTTACAATAGAGGTAGAAATATATTGAAATACTCTTGGCTCAATAAATTAGTCAGATTTTAGAATCCATAAATTCATTCACTCTCACACCATCTTTGTCAACCTTCTTTTACATATCTTGTTGCCTTGTTATAATATACATAGATGAATACAACAGAATTACTAGCGAGAGCACAAAAAGGAGAATTTTTATCAGCTGAAGAAGGTGTCTTTTTATTTGAGAACGCAACTACAACAGATCTCATGTTTGTGGCGAACGAAATGAGATATGAACGAGTGCCAGAGAAAACAGTTACTTGGATTATTGATAGAAATAGTAATACGACCAATGTATGTATAGCCAATTGCAAATTTTGTAATTTCTATAGAAGACCTGGGCACGATGAAGCATACATTACCACAATAGAACAATACAAACATAAAATAGAAGAGACATTTGCCTTTGGTGGTGAACAACTATTACTTCAAGGAGGACATCATCCAGACTTGGGCCTTCAGTATTATTGTGATTTGTTTAGAGAATTGAAATCTCTGTACCCTAATTTAAAATTACATGCTCTAGGGCCTCCAGAAATTGCACACATTACTAAATTAGAACAAAGCACTCACACAGAAGTACTAAAAGCATTAAAAGATGCTGGATTAGATTCTCTTCCTGGAGCTGGGGCAGAGATATTGGATGATAGAGTAAGACGGTTGATTTCTAAGGGAAAGTGCGGAGGAAAAGAATGGCTGGATGTAATGAGAGCTGCGCATCAATTGGATATCACAACATCCGCTACAATGATGTTCGGGCATATAGAAACGAATCTAGAACGGATGGAACATTTTGTAGATATTCGTCA
The DNA here is from genome assembly GCA_913061325.1 of uncultured Saprospirales bacterium. Lineage (GTDB taxonomy): Bacteria > Bacteroidota > Bacteroidia > Chitinophagales > Saprospiraceae > CAJXUU01. The sequence continues at coordinate 11,272 of CAJXUU010000030.1, forward strand.
AGTGCAAAGCGAAAAACCTGCACATGCAAAAGGATTTTTAGCATTCATTCCGTGGCCTTTTATGGATGAGGATACTATTCTGAAAAAGATAAAAAGAGCCAGAAACGAAGTCACAGGAGATGAATATGTTAGAATGATAGCGATGAGTAGAATTATGCTCCCAAATGTGATCAATATTCAAGCATCATGGTTGACTGTAGGTAAACAAATAGCACAGGTTTGTCTTCATTCTGGTGCTAATGATTTTGGATCGATTATGATAGAAGAAAATGTAGTTTCAGCTGCTGGTGCTGCTTTCAGATTTACAGCTGATGGAATTCAGGAGGCAATAAATGAAGCGGGATTCAGACCACAACTTCGTACACAACAATATGAGTATAGAGAATTGCCGCAAAATATGAAACAACAAGAACTCGATCATGCTACAATGATAGTTGATTAGGCTTGTCAGCTCTCTTTATTGATAATTTCCAAATAATAGAAGTTTGAAAACTCCTTATTTTTTATTGGCTATTTTTCTATTGCTAGGATATTCTTGTAAACAAGAGATAGCGCAAAAGAAACCACCTATAACAGAAACGGTTAATCAGGAACCTAAAGCGGATATTGCATATGAAAATGTTCTTGCCCTAAATCCTGATAGTTCGATAAATATGATCGTAGAGATCTCAGCGGGGACTACGGCTAAATATGAGATGAACAAAAAAACACACCAAATTGTAATGGATAACATAGATGGTCAGCCGAGATATATTAACTATTTGGGGTATCCAGGTAACTATGGAATGATACCAAACACAATTCTACCAAAATCACAAGGTGGAGATGGCGATCCATTAGATATATTGCTTTTTGGCGTAACACAACCAAGAGGAAGTATACAAAGAGCAAGAATAGTCGGAGTGATGAAACTACTCGATAATAAAGAACAAGATGATAAAATACTAGCGGTACCATTAACCAAAAAGTGGTCTAGGGTCAATAATATTGATGACCTAGATCTTTACTTTCCGGGTGCTAGAGATATTGTGGTTACTTTTTTTACCAATTATAAAGCAAAAGGAGAAATGGAATTCGAGAGCTGGGGTGATAGAAAGGAAGCTATGAAAGTGATGAATTTAGCACACGATTACTCATCATCGAAGAAGTAATATTTGTTCCTATAAATATACTTACTTACCTAGAGTAAATTCTCCTCAATGGAGATTAATCTTCAATAAGTTATATAAAAAGATAAATTTGTCTTTTTATATAAATATCCCTATCTTTGTATTAAGATTATATCAAAAATCTAGTTATGATGTAACTCATTAAATTACATCAATTGATTACTTAACAAAAAGTAAAACCAAATGAAAACTATGTTAAAACTATTTTTACCCCTAATTGTGATTGCCATGATAATCACATCGTGTAAAACTGATTCTCAACCTGTCTCGGAAAACGTTGGAGTAAACACTTCAAAATTAAAAGGTCAGTCTGGTGTAGTTGATGAAGAATCTGAAAGAAACATTTTACAAATTGCCATCAACTCCGCAGACCACAGTACTTTAGTTGCGGGCGTTATAGCGGCCGGTCTTCAGGATGTATTGACTAATGCAGGACCTTTGACTGTATTTGCTCCAAATAACAGTGCATTTGATAAATTACCAGAAGGAACTCTAGACAATTTGTTGAAACCTGAGAATAAAGAAATTCTTAAGAACATTATTACCTTTCATGCTGCTCCAGGAAGTTATACTGGGGATAACATCAAGTATGTTATGGGTATTGGTCAAGCAACTGGTGATAAAGTAAAAGTGACAACAAAAGATGGTGTTACGTATGTAAATGGAGCCAAAATATTAGGAACTGTAAAAGCTTCAAATGGCTACGTTCATGTTATAGACCAAGTATTATTACCGCCTGAAGAAGGATAAAAACTAGAATTACCATGAATAGTAAAGTGTAGTTATTAAGATTTACAATCTTTAATGGCTACACTTTTTTATTTGTTATAATCTCAATTCCTACTAGACTTAGATAAATAGCCTTACTAGAAATAGGGACCAAACGTTCCAATAAAATTTAAACAACAACTTTACATTAATTTAGAATTGCAATGAAATATAGCTGAGAGGAACGATGGTAATAAGTATAAGGATATGTCAGATTATAACTTTCAAACTGTTTTTCAGTTTATAGATAAGATCTGTCTTGTGAATCATATTGATGAAAATTCTATTAGTATATTTATTAAACTAAACAGAAGATGAACAAATCCTTGCTTTTTTTACCTGACATTTCGGGGTTCACAAAATTTGTACAGACGACCGAAGTGGAGCATAGTCAACATGTAATTTCTGAGCTTCTTGAAGTGTTGATCGAAGCAAATACTCAGGATTTACAACTGGCAGAAATTGAAGGGGATGCTTTATTTTTCTTTAAAGAAGAAGAGATACCTTCTCTTGAAAAATTATTAGCCCAAATTGAGACCATGTTTACGGCTTTCTACAGTCATCTGACATTACTGGAGAAAAACAGGGTGTGTCCTTGTAACGCATGTTCATCAGCCCCAAACCTTCAGCTTAAGATAGTTGCTCATAGCGGTGAATTACAATTCATAAATGTACAGAACAAAAGAAAACCATTTGGTGCACAAGTGATTGAAGTACATCGTTTGATGAAAAATTCTGTCGATAGTGACAACTACGTTCTATTAAGTGAAGCACTTACAAATGAAATAGAATTATCTGTAAACTATCGTAGCAAACTGTACCATTTTCAAACTGGTGAAAATGAGTACGATGATAAAAAAATAAAATACTTGTACTCCGTAATTAATAACAAGGAGTTAAAAATAAAACCATTTGCTCAAGCAAAAAAAATAAAATTTGACAAAGCTCCTTCTATTTGTTTTCAAAAAGACTTTCCTGTTTCTGCTTCCCAACTCTTGGAATATATAACCAATTATAAATACCGTCATAAATGGGTAGAGGGTGTTGACAAATTTGAATACAATGAAAAAGAAGTAACTAGAATTGGCACAGAACATATATGTGTTATAAATGACAAACACTTAAATTTTGTTACAGTTACAAAAGCTGGAAAACCAGGCCAATTGATTTATGGTGAGTTGACAACCAGCCCTCCTCCAGTCGATGAACTTTATCAGTTCTACATCATTAATCCGCTTACTCACGATTCTTGTAATATAGAGGTTGAGATATATTGGAAGGCGAAATCTATTTTGAAAAAAGTTGTGCTTTTTTTAATTGTCAAAAGAATAATAAAAAAGAACTTAGGGAAGGCATTGAATGACTTACATTCATTTGTAACAAAAATGGAAGAAGAAACATTAAGTAGTTAACACATTTGATTTTGTTGGTCAAGGTTGAGCGTTGAAATGGTTGTAATACTTTGTAAAGTCCACTTCTGGATATATCTGACTTAATCTGGTTACTTCTTCTAAATGTTTATTGCAAAAAGATTCGTGTCCCTCTGAGTTCTGGTCAAATGGTCGGTGATTAAATGCACGATTTAGTTTTTGGAAAACGCTCACTTTTTCTTTTGCAGTCGGATCAAAATATGTTTCCATAAAACGACTCCAAATGATGTTTACTGCTTGCTGTGATGGGTGTATCATATCTTCCTTATAGAACCTGTAATCACGTAGTTCATCCATCATGATTTCGTAGGATGGAAAATAGGATGCTTGACCATATTTTGTAATTAATTTTTGACAAAGAAGTACAAGCTTTGATTTGCTAATGCTGTTGTCTACTAGTCCTTCTTTAGTATGTCTGACAGGACTTACAGTGAATACTATATGTAGGCTAGGCCTGATTTCTAGAAGCTTGTCGATAGCTGTGGAGATTGTATTATATATAAGCTCTTCATCCAAAAACTGTCTTTCAAATAGGTGGTTTGGTACTTTATGACAATTAGAAACTAACCGATCTTGTTCTATATGATGATATCCGATACTTGTACCAAAAGTAATGATTATGCAATCTAAGTCTGACAAAAAACGATTGGATGCAAGTATTGATTTATTTGCTTTTTCTAAAGTCTTCTGTGGTTCAGTAGAATCATAAAAAGAGTGTAAATCATAGATAAAATGCCTATCACTATGTTGGTCTATTTCTTCTAAGGTAAATAGATGTTTTGCAACGCTTCTTGATAACAAATTACCAATACTAATTGGATTGAAAACGGTGCTAAACGGATTGGATTGGCATATAAAATGAGAATCTAAAAGTTTATTTCCGACATGTTCTGAAAAACACGATCCTATCGTCATGATTTTAGACGAAGAATTAAGTTCAATATTTGACCTATCAATTTGTATGGGAGTTGTAAGATTCATTACTACAAAATTACGTATTATATCTTGAGAATATGCAACATAATAAAGAGATCAAGAGGCTTGCACAGCAAACACGCAGATCAGTTTTGCAATTTTGCAATTTTGCGATTCAGCGATTCTAGCGATTCAGCGATTCAAACAAATCAAACATAAGTCTCTTTATACCTCGAAATATTCTCGAAAGGGTCTAAATTCGTACTTACATCGACCACATATAATATTAATGGGATTTTTTGATTATTTTTTTTCTAATAAAACGAACATAAACCAACCTCAAATTCAGTTTGGTAGATTTTCGGATGCCTATAAAGAAGAGCGTAAGTATGATGCTTGGGACAAATCTTTAGAGTTATTCGAGAATCAAGATTATATAGAATCCTACAAACAATTTTTTGAATATTTGAATGATGAGAGTGCAGCAAATTGTAATTACGAAGACCATAAGGATCATTTGACTTTTGAATTTTATCAAGGAAGTAAAAAAATAGTAGGAAGAGCAAACCATAAAAGTATAACTGCGGAAGCCAAGATAGCAAAAACTGAAAGTCTTCATATTGGATTTTTGAGAAGGCTCTTAGAAGACAATTATCAATTAAAGTATAGTAGGTATGCACTTGATAGTGACAATTGTATTACTGCAGTGTTTTCTTCTAGCACAATAGATGGAAGCCCTTACAAACTCTATTATTCACTCAAAGAACTGGCAACACATACTGATAAAAAGGATGATATACTGATCAGTGAATTCGAAATGTTACAACCGATTAATAATGGTCACATTCGAAAAATTGAAGATGCAGAAGTAAGAATCAAATATGACTATCTGACACACGAAATTGATAAAGCACTTGAGAGTATAAATACGACGAAACTAAACATTAGTCATTATCCAGGTGCAGAGTCATATATATATTTGGATATGATTTATCGAATTGACTACTTGATAAAGCCTGAAGGTAATATCATGGAAATCGTTGATAATATACACAATCTATATTTTCACAATAAGCTAAAAACGCCAGAACAGAAAAATCGATTAATTCGCAAAGAGCTAAAAAAAATAAGAGAAATACCGTACGATGACTTTAAGCGGGAAATATATGAAGTAAAGTCTACTTTTGGAATAAGTCAATCATCTGGACAGACTAGAATACAAGAATTCATCGCGAGTGAGGTTAAAAATATGGATTGGTATTATCAAAATGGTCATGATGAATTTGCATTATCAATTCCTTCATATATAGTAGGCTATAGTTTATTTAATTATAGTATGCCAGCGCCAATGAGAGACCTTTTTAACTTATACTATCAAATAATGCAACCTAAATATTTTGGTGCACTTGGAATAAATGGGGAGTATCGCTCAAAGTTAAAAATGAGGGAGTCAAAGATAAAAAAGGCCATAAAAAGTATAATCTCAGTCCATATTGATGAGTATACTCATTTGGAAGTGGATGTCCGAAAATTGTATTTCCAAGATAGTAGTCAATTCGCGAAGAGTTTTTTGCAGATGGTGCAAGTGATAAACTTTGAGAGGAAGGATCACCGTTGAAATTTATTGAAAAACGCTCAAAGGAGTAGGCAGCGTTTATTTTGACATAAATAATTTTTTGATTAAAAAAGATTTATAACCCAGAATATGGACATGAAATCGATCATAGAACAATATAAAAGAACTGTAATACAAATAGCTACTCCGTATAGCACGGGTACTGGTTTTTATTTGGCGGATTGCAATCTTATCGTTACTAATGAACATGTGATCAGGGATAATAAATTCGTGGTAATTGATGGAGAGGGCCTGGAAAAACAGATGGTAGAAGTTCTGTATTTAGATCAAAAATACGATCTGGCTTTTTTGAAGGTTCCAGAAGAACATTCGATGCCGGTTATATTTCTGAGGGATACTACAACACCCCTTTTTGAAGGCGAAGAAATCATTGCTGTAGGTCATCCTTTTGGTCTAAAATATACAGTTACAAAAGGGATAATATCTAATACGCTTCATGAAGTTTCGGGAATCAATTATATCCAGCATGATGCGGCTCTTAATCCAGGAAATAGTGGTGGCCCACTGGTTTCTATACAAGGTAAAATAGTAGGAGTTAATACTTTTATTATAAAAAATGGGAATAGTGTTGGCTTTTCATTGCCAGCAAGATATTTAGAATCTGCAATCGTAGATTTTCAGAAAGGGGAAGGTGTACAAGGTGTGCGATGTGTTTCTTGTGCTCACATGGTTTTCGAAAATACGATAAAAGGAAAATATTGTCCGCATTGTGGATCTAAGATCACAATGATCTCAAAAATAGACACATACGAGCCCAATGGTATTTCTAGGTCCATCGAAGAGATGTTAGTTGAAATGGGATATGATATTGATCTTTCTAGAATGGGACCTAGTAACTGGACCGTAAAAAGGGGTAGTGCAAAGATTAATATTGCCTACCATGAAAAGTCAGGATTGATTACTGGAGACGCATATTTAGCAACTTTGCCAGAAGGAGAAGTTTTAGATTTATATACTTTTCTCCTACAACAAAACTACGGTCTTGAGGGACTTACATTTAGTGTAAAAGGTAAAGATATCATCCTATCTCTTCTTATTTTTGATCAGTATATGGATAAGGATATTTCAAAAAAACTATTTGATCACTTGATTGTATCTGCCGATCATTATGATGATATATTGGTGGATCGGTTTGGAGCTGTTTGGGCTCTTGGTGAATAATAAACCCTTACTCCTGTCTTTGATGTCTAAAAAACGTTTTCGATGCTTCAGCTTCGTGTGCACTAAATAAAAATCTTTGAAGAGATATTCGAAAAGTTATACCAAATCTTGCCCGAGCCAACCATAACCCCCCCCTTTGGAGAGATAAAGCGTTTCATTTATTCCTTCGACTGCGCTTGGGATTACAGAACGCTCACCACTTTAGACTTACAGCCATGCGACGTTAAACTAGGGAGAGGAAGAACACATCTAACTCTCATATATAGAATCCATAAGCTCAATAAACGACAACTTCCTCCTCCTTAATCATCTTCCGAAAGAAGGACAAAAGCGACATTGCTAAGTCATTCAAACAAGAACTTTTGCTAGACTGCACACCACTCGTTCTCCTTGAATCTCATCAAGCGAAACCATTACAATCTCTCCTTCATTATAATCCTCAGATTCTGGAAGCGTAACTTTGATATAATTATCTGTAAACCCAGTCACCTTACCTTCTTCTTTACTATGCTCAATCAATACCGGTCTTTCTTGCCCAAGAAATTGCTCATAGAATGCCCTTTTCTTTTTGGTGGAAAGAATACGGAGCATTTCGTTTCTTCTTCTTCGTTCACCCATGTCTACTGGTTCGCCCATCTCTGCAGCTGGAGTATTTGCTCTCTCAGAATATGTAAAAACGTGAAAATAGGATACGTCTAAGTCTTTGAGGAAGCTGTAAGTATCTAAAAAGTCTTCTTCTGTCTCTCCTGGAAAGCCAACAATGACATCGACTCCGATACAGCAATGTGGCATAACAGATTTGATTTTTGATACTCGGCTAGTATATAAATCACTGAGGTATCGACGACGCATCATCTTCAATATCTTATCAGACCCTGATTGCAACGGGATATGAAAATGTGGCAGAAATCTCTTCGATTCAGCTACAAAATCAATCACCTCATCTGTACAGAGATTTGGCTCTATACTAGAGATACGGTACCGTTCAATATCCTCCACATTGTCTAATTCTTTGATCAAATCAATGAACATGGCTTCTTTCTTACTTTTAGTTCCCTCGATAACCGCTGTTCCATTTCCAAAGTCTCCTAAGTTAACCCCTGTAAGTACGATTTCTTTGACACCACTTTCAGCTATCTTTTTAGCATTCTTCACTACATTTTCGATCGTATCACTCCTAGACTTTCCTCTAGCTTGAGGGATGGTACAGAAGGTACATTTATAGTCACAACCATCCTGCACTTTAAGGAAAGAACGAGTACGATCTCCTATGCTAAATGAATCGATGAAGGTGTTTGCTTCTGTTACTTCTCCAGCTTTTATCAACCCTTTACCATGTGTATGCACGAGGTCGTCTATATAGTTAAGGATATTGAATTTTTCGGCTGCACCTAATACCAGATCCACCCCAGGTATCTCAGATATCTCCTTTGGTTTCAACTGTGCATAACATCCTATAATAATCACTTTAGCATCTGGACTAAACTTCAAAGCACGTCGCACTTCATACCTACATTTCTTATCCGCAAAATCAGTAACTGAGCAGGTATTGATCACATAGATATCCGCGCCATGATTAAAATCCACAGTATTATACCCAGCTCCTTCGAATTGACGACGGATACTTGATGTCTCAGAGAAGTTGAGCTTGCAACCGAGGGTGTGGAATGATATGGTGCGTGGTGTGGCCATGGATGTCTTGCTTGTTTTTTTATTGGGGGGCAAAGGTAAGGGAAATTTGTAAATCTTTGCGGAATTGTCGAGTTGGTGAATTATTGAATTATTAAATTGATGAATTTGATTTGGTAATAACCACACAAGCTTATTTTAGGTGATCATCCGCTAAATCCGAGTAACCCGTGTTTCATCCATGACCATTCTCAAAAACATATTCGACACTCATAAGGAATAGAGACCTGTTCGTAAAAAGGTCTAATTACTTTGTCTATCCTGCTTGCATATTTGACGTGATATCAATATTGATATGGCAATAAAAGCGTTAAATTATGGACACCTTACTTATTGTTTTAGCATTTATAATCGAAGAATTGGGAGGATTATAAAATTACTAGTTAAAGGTGCCATTTGACAATTGGATGGCATCTTTATTCTTATAGATTCTATGATGTACCACTCTTTTTGCAGGTGATAATCATTTATGTTTTTTCTGAATTTCTTCTTTTAATTTATTTTCTAACCATAGACGAAAAATAAGGTATTTCTCTTTTTTGATAGCCTTCATCAGTTTTTTAGGATCTTCATTCTTGGACATTTTCTTGATGTAAGACGCTAGCGTTTCCAGGCTTAAGAAAATAGATTTTCCCATTTTACTTCTATTCCTGTGAATATAGCGAAAGAATGCATCTAACTGGCTCTGCATGAAGTATACATTGTTGCCATTAATTTCATAATGTGCTCTGAGCAACATACTTTTTGCTCTTATTTCTTGCACCAAATTTTTGAACTTACTCACAGATAGGTCTTCTATCACTTTTCCAAAATAATTAAGGGAAAAATCAAGTTGAGAAGTAGCCAGTATTTTAGTAGGATCAATTAATTTCCTTTCTACTTTTTGGTGATAATTAACAATAAAGTTCCTTATCCATCAGGTCCGTAAAACTGTCTTTTGTCGTTTCCAGAGATTCCAGTATTTTTTGCGATTCTTCCCAATTATCATTTTCGATCAGATTTCTACTTATCATTTCCAGCCGATAGAATTTAGCATTTCTAGTTGTAAAAGCGGTCAAACCATTGATGCAGCCTTTTAGCAAATACTCATCTTGAGAATCTTTCAATGGGCTCTTGGAAAAGTATAGTTCATGATGAAGTGTCTGAAAATACAGTGGAGTAAACTCACTTTGATTATAATCGAAATCATAGTTTGTTATTTCTTTTTCTACCCTTTTATCAAATTGATCATATATGACCTCATGCTACAATGCTATGATGAGATGAACAAACCACTCCAGCAAACCCAAATGGTGCAAGAACAGCTTGGGTTCGGTCTCAACGGAGTGGGACAAGGAGAAAAGGCGATAGCAGTCCTAGAGACCTTCATCAAAGACCATGACAAAGATCCAGAAACGAATAGTATTCTAGGAAGAGTGCACAAGGATCTATGGCAATAAGCGTATAAAGATGGAGAAAGTATAAAAGCAAAAGGTCACTTGAAAGAAGCAATAAAACAAAATAAACTAGGATTCGAAGCGGATAGTAGAGATGCCTATCCTGGAATCAACTTATTGACCTCATTGGCTATCAAAGGTGATATGGAGGAATATTAATAAATATCTACCTGTGGCCCGATTTGCCATCGAACAGAAAATGAAGCGTCAGAAGCCAGATTATTGGGATGAAATCACTCTTGTAGAATTAGCTGTATTAGAAAATAATTTTGATCTAGCGGGGGATCGTCTGGGAGATGCTATAAGTAAAATCTCTGCTGGGTGGATGGCTGAGACGACCATCAATAATCTTAGAATGTTGCAATCTCACATTGGAGATAGAATGGATGGAGAGAGGTTAGAGGATGTGATTGGTGAATTGGAGAAGTATAGAAAATAACCCAATAAGGTAAACCAAACCCAAATAAAAAACTTCAGTTGTTACAATAAAAGAAAGTCCTCTGATAAACCCAAATTAGAGCATCTATTCATATACAATGCTAGGTTGATATTGATAAAAAGTAACTTATGAATATAAAGCTACACTTTGTATTTCTTTAAAACTTTTTCTAGTAAAAAGATCACATCCCCATGCGTGGTTTTTTCATGGCTATTAAATCCATGGATTGGATGATACTTCAATCTCTTAAAAAAATGGCGAGCTATAAAATACCTTACAGTTTCCATTTCGCAAGACCTGTTTTTGTATTCTCCTCTTACTTCAATGTGTGCCTTATTAAGTGCACAAGCCAAAGTATATTGATCTCTAGCTGATACACAATCATCATCAAATTCACCTTCTTTGGTCCAATGCTCTTCCAAGGAAAGAATATCTATCGTTTTCTCAATTACTTGATACGAAATCTCTTTTTCACAATTACCATTAGAATGTTGGTAGGTATAGATATTAAGAAGGAAGAATGCTATGATATATCTCTTAATCATGAGATGACTTTTATATCTGGTGTATTGTCTACATACTCTCCCAGGCCAAGGTCAAACGCATAATCTGAGGTGAATACTGCGCTTTCTTCTTCTGTCATTAACCTACTTCTTTGCTTGATCCATTTCTTATAATTATTGCCATAGATTTTCTTTACTAGTGTGGCATTTAGCGGATTCATTTTTCCCCAATGAAAGGAAAAGTTTATTCCTGCTTGCCCCATCATTTTAGGGATCAGTTTGATTAAGTCTCTACTTTTTCTTGACTGGACACCATCTATTTCAACAATGCATGTAGTAGGAAATTTGGTGAATCCAAGTAAAGCTTTAGTCCCTTTCACTATTCTAATAGAAATAAGAGCTGGGATTGGGCCAAAATTTTTAAACATAGAAATCAAGACATTAAGCGTACTTAATGATTGAGAGATGTCTACTCCTGTTGCACATGAAAAAGTCCTTCCACCTGTTGTAGTATCATAAAAATGCTGACCAAGAGTAGCAAGCTCTCGTTTCCTTTTCTTTGGTAATATTTGATCTTCTAACAGACTTAGTAATCTAGGAGCTGTCCAAGATGCTCGATCTGATAATTTTTCTATTAGAGATAAGATGTCCTTATTGTATGAATTTTCCAATTTTGCACCCTTTGGCATCATAGTTTTGACTGCATCAGTCAACTTGTACATTACCTCTGCGCGAATATCACCCGAGTCATCATATGGATTAATGAATAGTTTAAAATGATCTGGCATGCGTTTATATCCAGTTTGAGATTTAACATTAGCATGGTTAAATGACCCGTCTTTTAGAATGTCTCCTACTTCTTTTCGGTTTAGGTCAAATACATAATTGTCAAGCAAATAAAGGTCTTCAGATCTAATTACTATCCCAGCGATTACTCCCATACATCCCATTCCGACCTGGACAGCGTGGAACATTTCATCATCTCTGATCAATTCTGTATTTATAATATCCGCAAATTCCTTAGATAAAACAGGTTGAGTTTTCTGTTCGATCAAGTAGCTTTTATTTTCGTTGATTATCACATGGACCCCAACGATTGAATCATGAATACACCCAAAATTTAAAGCAGCGCCGTGAGTTCCAGTAGAAGTAGCACCTGCGATTGTTTGTCCATTACTTGCTCCACTTGTACTTAGGGAAAGCTTTTTCCTTTTTAGATAGTTGTTTATTTCTTTGATACTATTTCCACATTGGAAAAGAAACAACTTTTGATTATCTTCATTGGACTTGGAGTCTAAGTCGTTCTTTTCTATAGGAATCTTTATATTCAAAGATTGAGTATCTAGCATCCATTCTTCTTCATGCGCAATGGCTGACATAGACCATCTAGAACCGACCGCTCTTAGACTCATTTTACTATTTATTGCATTTGCTATTATTTCCCCCAATGCCCTATTGGTATCTATATATCTATCTACTTTAGACCCCGTGCTACTTTTATCATTATAGATTTTGATCATAATGTCCAAATCCCTAGTAATGGAATGAAAGCTTACCCAAGAATCTCTATTGTTATATATTACGTCTGCCATAATCTTAGTTTTCTACTTGTTTAGCACATGTATAGCAAATTTTTGTAGGTTTATAAATACCTAATGTGATAACATTCAAGATACTAAAAAGTAAATTATCTTTTACTTCTATTTTTTGAAAAGTACCACTTCGGCATTGGTCATCAGTTAGACTTTTTGAAGAAATGCCCCATAACCAAGAATGGATAGTTATCTCTTGAGTTGCTTTGCCATTTTCTCCTGAGACTGGATCAGAACCATCACCTATGACCCTAGAAGAATAGCAAGAAGAAAGTGATATGATAGCTATCAATAGCAATAATAATTTTAATGAACTTTTCATTTTGAGGTTTTTTAGTACATAATGAGGTATAATTATTATTACATAATGTAACCTTGATCTTTTTTTTTCTTAAAAATAAGGGGTAATTTTTAGAAATGCAATAGGGGTATATACCCTAACTAAAGTTATACCTAAAATTCTCCTCTCAATCTTCAACTTTACTTTGAAGTAATTTGTGAATTCACAAATCATACCGAGCTGTAAAGCTTGGATAGGTGAGGATTGGGTTCTTAAATTACTTCATAAGTAAATAAAGTAAAGTCATGACCAGCACCACTCCATCTCTCATTTTCCTTATTTTAAAGTATATTGAAGTCACAGAAAATCGCAATATGTTAGCCAATCAATCTATCAAAATAGCAATAATTGAAGACCTCAAAGAGGTAGCACTCGAAATGCAAGAACTTTTTAATGAACAAGAAGATCTTGTTTGTACTCAGGTATACCATTCTGCGGAGGATGCGATTATTTTCCTTCCGAAGTTTCCAGCGGATGTAGTGATAGTAGATATAGGGCTTCCTGGAGCAAGTGGTGTAGAGGCGATTGTCGCTATTCGTGAGTTGATGCTTAATACTCAGTTCTGCATGTTCACAGTATTTATAGATGATGAGAAGATCTTTAAAAGCCTTAAGGCTGGGGCGAAAGGGTATATTCTAAAAAACTCATCTTCAGAAAAGATTCTCTCTTCGGCAAGAGAGCTATATAAAGGAGGTTCGCCTATGAATTCGGAAATCGATCGCAAAGTAATTGACGCATTCTCAGCCCCAAAAGACGATCCAGAAAAAGCAACTAATCTACCCCTCACTAAACGAGAATACGAATTGTTAGAACTGTTATCCCAAGGATTATTGTACAAAGAGATAGAATCACAGTTAGGCATCACCACAGGAACAGTCAAACAGCACATTCACAAAATATATGACAAACTGCAAGTGAATAATAGGACGGAAGCTATCAATAGATACTTGAACCGATAATCTTCGAATACATAATCAGGAGAAGAGCTATACCTTCGATTTATTAAACAGTGTACTGTTCGAATTATTAGAAGATAAAAGAGCTGTAATGATAATAATCGCTCCGATATAATATGACACAAGAATAAAAAATATAGCTCCAAACGGTATAAGTATATAGGTAACCAGATTGCTATTAGCCGCAATGATACTATTTACATGTGTAGTATTTTCGATTCCACAATCTGTACATCGAAAGCGAAATTCTTCACCTACTTTTTCTTCGAGATCTCTTCTTAAAAGTACTCCTTTTGAAGATACCTTATTAAGTTTCTTACAAGATTTACATTCCGTTCTTAATCTCATATTGATTGTTTATCATTTGTATAATTGTAGTAAGTTATATCGTCGAGATTTCAATATTGTACTGTTCAATACATCTAAACCCATACCTTCTATCCAACACCTTCCCCAAATACTCCTGCTCATACTGACCAGGAGTCGGAACTAAAATAGCTCCTTTCCCAAGAACCACCAAATCCATAATACTAGAATATCCAGCTCTACACACAATTTGTTTCGCTCGATTCATTATGTTGTTTATATCATGACTTGTGAGTAGATTATGTACTGTTATATGGCTTTGATTAACAGTGTGTTTTGCTACACTTTCTGTTCCACGAACTAGGATGATCTTCTTGTTAGAGAGGTGTGTGTATTTTTTAATTAATTTTTCTTCAAGATACATTCGTTGCGGCTCAGGTCCGGAGAGAATAATTGCTAAGTCAATGTCTTCATTCACATCTTCTTTAACTAACCTAGATTGTACACCGATAAAACGCTTTGGAATTTTGAGTTCAGCTTGAGTCATTTTCCCAGCAAGAGATCGATCGTCTTCATAATCAGGAATCCAACATTCATCATATTTGTTAATAAAGTGACGGTGTAGTCGATTTGCGACAGTTGATATTATTTTATTAGGGTGAGGAATGTTTAGTTGATGTGTGATATATACGTTTTTGGTTGTGTTAGATCGAAATCCGAGCCGATTGTCACTGATTAGGATATCAGCATTCCATGAACTGGCTATTTGTTCCGCTTCAGTTTTTTCTTTTTTAATAGCGCACAATATTTTTGGACCTTGCACTGCCATATTGATAATCATCGACTGATATTTATAATTAATTTCATACTCTGGCAATTCAAAAGACTCTAATTCTGGAAATTCCTTTCTCAATAGAGTGAGAGCTTCTCCATCAGATGCTATTGCTACCGTATTTCCTTGATCATGTAACTGATTGATGATAGGTACACATCTACTCGCATGTCCAAGACCCCAACAAAGAGGAGCTACCACGATACGTTTATTAGTTATCGTTGGTATCATGCTTGCAGATTTATTATCATGGTATTCATTTGATTCCATTCAATAATAAGGCGTTTGTATTCTGCTTTTCCACGTTCGGTAATTGAGTAATATTTTCTTGCTTTCCCGAGTTGAGACTTTTTCCAACTAGAGCGAAGTAATTGACTACTTTTTAGAGATTTTAATAATGGATATAGCGTTCCTTCTTTCATCAATATCTCACTATTCGATAAATTTTTTATCTTTTCTATGATGTCATACCCATAGGTTTCTTCCTTGTAGAGGATCCCTAAAACAAGAATTTTAAAAATGGCAGATTTTGTAGATTTAGTAGTAGACATTCCGCAATATACGTAAAAATAAGATACCTAGATAGTCTAGGGTTGTCGTTTAACATAGATAATCTATGTATACATAAATAGTTATTATATAGGTATTTATAGAATTATCATCATTAATTTATTTCTAGAATTGACTTTCTAGAGTTTAAATCCCATTTTAAAAGCCTCATTCAACATTTTCCAATCTAACTTACCAGAATTGGCTTTTAGATGTTCTATAATGATAATGGAAGTCTCGATTCGTTTGTCTGAAGTTTTGTATCCGTGGATTTTGTAGAGTAGGCTTCGGATTTTCCCGGGAGTAAGTTTATGAAACAGTTGTTCGCCTTCAGGATCCTGTT
The DNA here is from genome assembly GCA_913061325.1 of uncultured Saprospirales bacterium. Classification (GTDB taxonomy): domain Bacteria; phylum Bacteroidota; class Bacteroidia; order Chitinophagales; family Saprospiraceae; genus CAJXUU01. Next base: position 27,336 of record CAJXUU010000030.1, read on the forward strand.
CAAGGAGTTCTTTCATTTCGGGAGCGATAGGCATTCCATATTTACTTTTATCCACTTGGATTGCCACTTCGATCTTGTCTCCTACCTTCAGATTCTTCTCCTTCATGGTTACCTTGTTAAGTTTGATGAATTTGGAGCCATCTTGTGATAAGAATGCATTGTGCACCTGAGTTCCACCATTGTAACTTACTAGGATTCGTTTGATTTTGGCTTTTATGTATGATTGATAAATCTCTTGTGGCACTTTCACATGGTATGGGTAAAGTGTATTTTCAAATTTATCTAGAGTACCCGTGAATGTCATTTTCATAATGAAGGAAAGGTATTTGAAGAATGGTATTTATAACTTTTCTTCGTTATCGTATTCAATTGATTTTCTATATCCAGCAAACGGGATTTTCAATAGTTTACCCACATTTTGAGCCTCATTGGGGTTCATATAAGTATCTACACCATATATCAATTTAGAGTTATCAACTTTTATATATGTACCGAATAACCTATCCCAAAACGAAAATATATTACCATAATTGGTATCAGAATATGGTTGACGATAGTGGTGATGAACTCTATGCATATTTGGCGTACAGATAATATAAGAAAGAGGATTATCTAGCCAACTAGGCATCTTCACATTACTATGGTTGAATTGAGTTAGTACTACAGAAAGAGATTGATAAAAGAATACCAACCACATTGGTGCACCGACAATAAGAACAGCTATAGTTGTAAAAGTAAAGCGAACAATAGACTCTCCAGGATGATGTCGATTGGCTGTCGTAGTATCCACATGCTGATCCGTATGATGGATAAGATGAAACTGCCATATCCACTTCACATGATGGGCAAGCCAATGTGGAAGCCACGCCCCCAACAAATCTAAAGCTAAAAGCCCAACGATCAATTGGAAATACACATTATCACTAGTTATTTGAAGTAAGCCAAATTCGTTTGCAACTACCCAATCACTAGTACCTACAAGGATAAATGCCATTAAGAAATTGACTAAAATAGTTGTGATCGTGAAAAAGATATTTAGCCCAGAATGCTTCCATTTATTATACTTATTAGTGAATAAAGGAAGTGTGTTTTCTATAAGAAAGAATATTGTTAGTCCACCTATAAGAATTGCTGATCTATGTGCAGAGGTAATATTTTCAAAGTATTCAATAATTGCTTCCATCTAATTTTAATCTAATTTTCAATAATGAAGGGATTCAAAAACTAAGTAAAAATGACTTGTGAGTAATTAACTTTAAGTTCATAAATCACTTCAATATAATAAGATTTAGGAATGAATTGAAACTTAACCTTATTTCAGTATTTTTGCACAAAATTAGAGTGATGTGCAATCATTGGTAACATTTATATGTTTGTTAACACAGAAGATGCGCAGAAATCCGTCTTATATACCACCAACGTATTTAGAATACTATGAACAAGCTTATATTAATATTACTATTATCGGTTTTTAGTTTAGGGCTAGGAATCTCACAGTCTATAGATGAAGAAATCGAATTCAAGTACATCAAGGCAAAATATCTGTTGAATACTGAGAGGTACGAAGATGCTATTAAAGAATTCACAGGTATAATCGAGGAAGACAAATCTTATAAGGATGTTATTATCCAAAGGGCTAGAGCTAAATACGCAATGGCTGCTTACAGAGGTACCAAAAAAGACGTCTTGCTTTTTGTGGTGAATAATGGCATGAATGCGGACGCGTTAATGCTCTTAGGAAAGGCGGATTATAAAATGGGAAATTCGGCAGCTGCGATCAACTCTCTTTTAATTGCTAGCCAAGTGATCGATGACGATCCACAGATATTTGAATTTTTGGGGAACTTGTATGACGAAGAAGATAAAATTGATGATGCATGCAGCGCATGGCGAAAAGCTGCTAAAATGGGTTCTTCAAAAGCAAGTATCAATGCAAAAAAAGCATGTGGAGACATAGAGGAAGAAGAGAAGGTAAAGAAAAATAGAACTAAAGTTAAAAAGCCATCAAGTAAAATGGATGGGTCTACGTTGCCAACAAAAACAAAAGTAGAAAAGCCAACTAGTGGAGAAGAGTCTGATGGAATGGGTAGTGGTATGGAAGATACTCGTACAGAAGAGCAAAAAAGAAGAGATGCAGATGATTCGTTGAATAATCCATCTAAAGATGGTACGGTAGAGGATGATCAAACAAAGAGTGATGATGGAAATACTGATGAAGATCCAGCTACAGAAGATGATGCAGTAATAGAAGAGCAAGAGGACTCAGAGAACATGCCTGTAGAAGATAATACTCTCAATGAGATAGAGATTGATGAAGACTTGACACTTATAATAAGAGGCCAAGGCTTAGGTAAAAGAAAGGTATTGGATCAACCAAATATTCTTATTTTATCTGATGAAGATGGTACAGTATCCATTGATATATGTGTAAACAAGAGAGGAAAAGTTGAAAGTGCGGAATTCAATTCTAAACTATCAACTATAGCTAAAAAGAGTCTGGTTTCACTTGCGATTAGAAAATCAAAAGATTTTTGGTTTGAGAAAAATGATTACAAAGAACAATGTGGAGTAATCATGTTTAAGATTAAAGGAAGCTAAATTTACGAGGGTAGATAAGCTAAAAAAGCATCTTTCAGAATAGACTGTAAGATGCTTTTTTATTGCTCTAAAGAATTTCCTCTGATCTAATACCATTTACGTTTGAAATTGTCGGTTATTATTTAGTTTTTTCATTGCGATCCTTCGTTAAAAATA